>CAZAYQ010000037.1:0-13053 GCA_964489345.1 uncultured Clostridia bacterium
ACACTTATTTTGTATTTTTCTGTAACTGACATATTTTCCCCCTTATCATATGGTGGCCGGCATTAGGCACTTACTATTATATCATTTCAGGTTAAGGGATTTGATGCTCCTTTAAAGTCATAGTTGTTTTTGTATGATATTGCTAATACACATAAGCAATATATAACGGGAATTTCTAATGACAAAAAGCTTCCTGTTGCTGAAAAAACATAAAGTATATTTACGAATAAGGGCAGGGCAGTTTTGTCGTTTTTTATATATCTATATATCTTATATGCTATTGGGATGATATATATAAAAGCAGACATGCCAAATGTAATAAATATACCATAAAATGAATTATGGATACCTATGTTATATATAAGGTCAGAGTTTTGAACTCCTATTTGCCCTAAACCTCTGCCGGCTAAAGGATACATCTTCATTGTCTCTGCCATAGCAAATAAGGGTTCAACAAGTCTCTTATATCCTGACGTATTCTCCCGCATTATTTCTTCCAATCTTAAGAATCTTAATAAACTTGGTTTAAATATAAGTACAATTATTGAAAAAGCTAATATTGAAATAAGTAATGCCGAATTTATTTTATTTCTTTTTTTTGTAAAAATTATGGAGATGCCAATTGCAATACTCCCTAAAAATCCCGATGAACTTATAGCTGCAGCAATTCCGGATACGCACATTGCTCCGGTAAGTATATATTCTTCCTTTTTTAATATTTCACAATTGCGTAAGTAATATAATATTACAAACACGGTTGTACAAACCCAGGCAAACACTGAAGGCTCGATATATATTGAAGTTGCCCTATAAAGACCAAATAGGCTGTTATCCAGGTGGGGGTGAAACTGAAATCTTCCAAGATTATTGTATAAACTTAAATTTTTGAAAATATTTGCTGATAAAAATTGAACTATGCCATATGCTGCAGTTATATTAAATGCTCTAAAAAATACTGTAAACATTTTTTTTAATATGGCTTTGTCGATATTTTTGTAATATTGTAATCCAACCATTATTAGAATGCTTGATAATATGTAGACAACATATGTTTTAATAAACTCATATAAGCTGATTATGTTTGACAGGCCCAATAAAGGCACAAAAATGTAAATCAATAATATTTTCGGCTTGTTGATTTTAAAATTATTATATATAGCACTCAATATAATAAGAATTACTATAATATGAGCAGGCTTAATGGCTGCCCCAACATCAAACAACTGTATATTCAATAAAATAATGCAAAAAGGCAGCAGTATAATAGTATTGTTATATTTATTTAAATTGTCGCTTGAATTAATCAATTTTCTTCCTCCTCCCCCTTGCACTTAGCATCTATATCTGCATATATGCCTATAAGTGTCTTATTGTTAATATCTCTGTCATGATTGTTTAAAGCATGTTTGCGTGCATTAGATGAAAATTTTTCAGATAATGTTTCATCAGAAAACAATTTGCAAATATAGTATGATAACATATAGGGTGCATCATGCTGATAGGTATATCCATCATTTCCATGAGAAAAAATACTTTTCACTCCGCCAACATCTGATGAAACAGAGGGTACTCCTAATAACATTGCCTCTCCCAGTGAATTAGGGGAGTTTTCTATGGTTGATGCTGAAACAAAAACATTGGACTTTAAATACCTTTGGCACATTTGGGATTCATTGAGAAAGCCTGTAAATGTAATATGATTTTCCAGTTTATACTCTTTTATAAGGTCTTTGATATACAAACCGTAAGATGAAATTCTTAGTTTGTTATAGATTCCTTCTGTTTTTGTCAGGTCGTTTCCGGCCACATATAGGTGGGTGTCAGGGAAATATTTAATAATATGGGGCAGTGCCTTTAGCATAAAGTGAATTCCCTTTATAGGATAACTTGCTTGACTCATGAATATTGAATGTTTCTCACATTTAGAAATATTCCATTCATGCTTATAGAATTCATCTCTTAATGATTCATTGCAAAAATAATAATTTACATCAGGATTTATCAGTTTTGTACAAGCTTCATCCCAAACAGTCCGGCCAGCAACATTTTTTACAAACTTTAAGGTTTGTACTTCGTATAATCCCCTTTTATAAAATATTTGCTGCTGCCGGAGTATGCTGCCCCGGATAATATTGCTTATGGCAAATCTTTTTAATGTTTTATATGGCAGTCCTGAAGTATAGTGTTCTGTATAAACAGAGGTTAAACCTTGTATATGAACCAAAGTTCTTTCCGGTTTGTTGAATAATTGAGCGGCAACTAATGAATGCTTGTATTCTGTTCCAAATATATGTAATAAATCCGGTTGTTTTTCTGTTATTATTTCTGATATCTGCTCTTTGGTCACATCATGTATTTTAATTGATGGAACATTTATACCTTTAGCAATTTTTTGCTGATAAAAGCTGACATACTGAATATTGCCGATTTTTCCGCTGACTTTTTTTTGAACGCCCAAATAAGGAAATGCTATGATTAATTCAATATCTGAGCATTCTTCCAACCTGTTTGCAAATCCTGTCAGCCATCCGGTACTGTCATTAAGATTTATACCAATTTCATCGGCTATTCTCTGCGTTGGACTGTTTACGATCCATAGGACTCTCATTTGTTTTCTCCAATCAATATAAAATCTATATGGGGACGTTTCATATATTCAGCTTTATAAATTCGATTATTTTTTTTGCCTGCTGCATGGAATTCTTTTCATTTATTACAAATTCTCTTCCTTTTTTACCGATTAAATATCTTTCCTCAGCAGACATATTTGCAACCATATTAATGGTTTTAGATATGTCTTCCCGTGATGTACCCTTCATCTCAATTAAATAATTATAATATTCATCAGGTATTCCTTCTAGTCTAAATGATAGGACTGGTCTGCCTGAAGCCAGATATTCAAATATTTTTGAGGGGAAACAATATGCTGACCCTTCTTCGGCAGGCAGTCTCATATTTACTAACATAGTAACATTCTGTTGCTTTTTTAGCAGTTCTTCCCTTGACGGCAAAAAACCTAAGTATATTATTCTGCTGTCGGTATGGGCTCTCTTAGTTATCTCTTCTACGGCATTACCATTACCGGTAAAGTAGAATTCAATATTTTCATCTTTTATTATTTCAATTGCATCAAGAAGCTCCATAATGCCATATTTTTTGTCTAATCTGCCTGAATACATAAGCGAAATCTTATCATCCGGCATTGTTTTGTCAGGGTGATCCAATACATCTTTAGTATCTAACGAACCTTCCATTAAAATCCACTTGTCTTCCGGCAGCTTCAAGAATTCTGCCATTTCTTCTGTATAAAGAACAAAGCCGTCAAATAACCGGTATTGCTTTTTTATTAATTGCCAGTCTATTTTTTTAAATACTTTTTTAACGAAAGGCATGGACATAGACATATATTGTGGTAAATCCGGTACAATTAAAAATAATCGTGACTTAGGAATAATTTTCTTTATCTCCAAAGCAGCTGCCATTAAGGTAGATTGCATTCCGTAAACAATTATTACAATTTTATCTTCCGTCTTGTTTTTTTCAGCCCATTTTATTGAAAGATCCTTCAAGCTTTTTATAATGAATAAATGACCTACATATTTGATTTTCCTGTAGCCTGCACTAACATCTTTTGAATAGCCTGTACGAGACCACTTTTGACTATCCACATAATTATCTTTGTAATCAGGAGGAACATTATAGGCATTTAGTGTGTCTACATGAATTTTCAGTTCGTCAAAAGCATGGATAATATTGCTTTGTGATACTTGAGCCGACGGGTCCTTATAGCCCTTTTCTGCCATTTCTAAAAAGATATCTTCTGATGCATATTTGCCAATCCATAAAATTTTCAAATTTGTTCACCCTTATCATCTGGTGCCTGGCACCAGGCACTATATCACTTTATTTGATAAACCTGTCTGCCAAGTTCAGCAGTTTTTCTTTTTTCAAATTATAATTAAATAATCTTTTGGCTCTTTCCCTGGCTTTAAGAGAGAGTTCTTCTCTTAAAGGATGGTCATTATATATTTTTTCGATAGCTTGAGCAATCTTTTCAGAGTCATTTCTATCAATTAAAATTCCTGTATTCCCTACAACTTCAGGAACTGCTGTTGTATTTGTTGAAATAACCGGGCAGCCGCATGCCATAGCCTCTGCTAAAGCTACACCGAACTGTTCGTGATAGGTAGGCTGTAAGTAGCAATAGGCATTTTTAAGATATTTAATTTTATCTGCTTCGCTTATGGAGCCGATTAAAGAAACATTTGACTCTAATCCCCTTGATTTTATAAGATTGTTCAAATCATCATAACCGTTATCCTTATGGCCTGCTATAATCAGTTTTATATGGGGGAATTTCTCTTTCAGGAGATATATGGCTTCTATGCATTCATTGATGCATTTTCTTTTGATATTATCTTTTTCCAGCACCGAAATTATTAAGAAATATTTTTCATTATTATCAGCTTCGTCTGATTCCCCAAAGTATTCATCTGAGACGCAGTGATATATAACCGTTGTTTTATTATTATACTTATCTCCGATTAATTCAAGAAGCTCCTTTTTATTGTATTCGGATACTGTTACTATATGGGTGCAGAGCATGAGGGTAAGCTTTATCAATAAGCGTTTAAACACATTTCTTGAATTATATCCGTATATTGTTTTCATTTTTGATACGCAGGTGCCGCCTGCTATTACAATAGAGTTCTTATTGTTAAGTTTCGCTATTAATACGGATGGTATGCTTCTTTGTCCCCACCAGCTTATATATAGGTCTGAATTATGCTTTATTTTCGATACAGAGGTATTAACGTCTACATTATATATAGATTTCAGCATATTTATTTCATCAACATACCATCTCCGGTAATAAATACTTTCGTCATTTTTTAGTTTTGAAAAATAGTTTACTCTCTTCACCCTATCCTCCCTTGCTTATAAAATTTTTCACATATTTATAAAGGACTTCATCTGCCTATATTTACTTCCATTCCCAATCATGGCGTTCTATATCACTTTCAGTTAATTCAAGACCGATTTGTACCTCTATAATACTAAGGTCAGTAAGAGCTTTTATGGCGTGTTTTTGTCCTTTGGCAATGTATGCCACGTCTCCCCTCTTGACATTTCTCACATTGCCGTCTATTAAAAGGTCCCCCCTGCCGTCTACTATTGTCCAGATTTCATCTCTGATTGTATGTGATTGATAGCTTATTGAGCTTCCGGCTTTAATAAAGAGACTCTTGGTTAATGAGGATGTCCCGTCTCTGTAAGCAACATAATCAAGTACCTTATATTCTCCCCACTGCCGCTCCTCATACATGGGGCGCTGGTGGATATTATCCACATAGGGCTTTAAGTATGAACTTTCATTCTTGTCTGATATAAGAATGCCGTCGGGGCTTGCTGCAACTACTGCATTATTGACTCCCAAAACTGTGACCGGAATGGCCAGTTCATTGATTACATGGGTATTGCTGCAGCTGTTTGCAAGTATGACATTGCCCAAAGTATTGGAGTCCATTACTTCTGTAAGTGTGTTCCAGGTACCCAGGTCTTTCCATTGACCCCGGTATTCTACCATGGCAATTGACTTTTCCTTTTCTGCCACTTCATAGTCAAAACTAATTTTAGGCAGGTCTCCATATTTTGCCCCGATTTCCTCGAAGGATGTAAAACCAACATAGTTTTTTGCAATATTCATTAAATAGCCTAATTTAAAGGCAAAAACTCCCCCATTCCACATGGCGCCTTCTTCTATTAATTTTGCAGCATAGTTTTCTTGGGGCTTTTCCTGGAATCTGTCTACTGCCCCTTCACCGGCTGGAATTATATAACCGTATTTGGCAGAAGGATATGTGGGTTTAATGCCCATTAGCACAAGATTTGACGTGCCGTCGATTATTTTTCTTTCCATCTCCTTTAATGCTTTAAAGTAATTCAGGTCTGCAAAAGGGTCAACAGGCAGTACAATTACTGCCTCATTCATATTTATATGCTTTTTATAGGCAAGATAGGCACATGATAATACTATAGCCGGAAATGTATTTCTTCTTTCCGGTTCAAGGACAACATCTACATTGCTGCCTAATTGACTTCTTATAGAATCTGATTGAGATTTCCCCGTGGCAACAACAATATTTGATTCTATGGATGCTTCTTTTATCTGCCTGTATACTCTTTGAACCATGGATTCGGCTTTCCCCTCTTCATCTTTTAACAGCTTGAGGAATTGCTTTGACCTTGTTTCATTTGAAAGGGGCCACAATCTTTTTCCTGAGCCGCCTGACAATAATATTATGTTCATTCTTATCTCCTGTAATTTTCTTTCTGCTCTTATCTCCTGTGATTATCTCTTTGCAGGTGATGATTGTTTAAAAAATCTTCATAGGATTTTTTAAGACCTTCTTCCAGTTCTGTTTTATAAGTCCAGCCAAGTTTGTTAAGCTTTGACACATCCAATAGTTTTTTAGGAGTACCGTCAGCTTTTGACATATCAAATATAATATTTCCTTTATAGCCTGTAATATTTTTAATAAGAACAGCAAGCTTTGCTATTGATATTTCTTTTCCTGTTCCTATATTTACAGTTTCATTGCCCCAATAGCTGTTCATCAGGTAAAGGCATGCATCTGCCAGGTCATCAACATATAGAAACTCTCTCAGTGCCTTTCCGGTTCCCCATACCGGAACTTCTTTTGCTCCCGATATTTTTGCTTCATGGAAACGTCTTATTAATCCCGGAATCACATGGGAATTTTCGGGATGATAATTATCATTAGGTCCGTATAAATTGGACGGCATTGCACTTATATAATCTGTTTTATACTGCCGGTTTAAGTATTGGCAAAATTTTAGTCCGGATATTTTAGCTAAAGCATAGGCTTCGTTTGTTTGCTCTAAAGCCCCTGTGAGCAGGCTTCCCTCAGAAATCGGCTGGGCTGCCAGGCGGGGATATATGCAGGAGGAGCCTAAAAATAAGAGTTTTTTTACCTTATTATCAAAGGCACTTTTAATGACATTCATTTCAATCATCATATTTTCATACAAAAAATCAGCAGGATATGTGTCGTTTGCAAGGATGCCGCCCACCTTGGCTGCTGCTAAAAACACATATTGAGGTTTTTCTTCGGCAAAGAAATCCTCTACTTGAGATTGTCTCTTTAAATCAAGTTCTTTGGAAGTCCTTGTAATGATATTGTTAAAGCCCAGGCTTTTTAACTTTTTTACAATTGCGGACCCAACCATGCCCCTGTGGCCGGCAACATATATTTTAGAATCTTTAACCATAATGTTTTTTGATGTCATTTTTCTTTTGCCTCGCCTTCTGCCAGTTTTAAGTCGTGGTCCATCATTATTTTTACAAGCTTTTCAAATGATGTTTTTTTCGGATTCCAGCCAAGGAGTGATTTTGCTTTTGCAGGGTCTCCAAGGAGGGTCTCCACATCTACCGGCCGAAAATATCTTTGGTCAACTTCAACTAATATGCTGCCGGTTTTTTTATCTATACCTTTTTCGTCTGTTTTAGAGCCTTCCCACCCTAAGTCGATTCCTGCATATTTGAAGGCAAGGCTGCAAAATTCCCTCACAGAGTGTTGTTCCCCTGTTGCAATAACAAAATCTTCAGGTCTGTCAAGCTGCAGCATCAGCCACATGCATTCAACATAATCTTTTGCATAGCCCCAGTCTCTTTTGGCATTAAGGTTGCCCAGATATAATTTGTCCTGGAGTCCTTTTGAAATTCTTGATGCCGCTAAGGTGATTTTTCTTGTTACAAATGATTCTCCCCTTCTCTCTGATTCATGATTAAACATTATTCCGTTAACTGCAAACATGCCGTAGGCTTCCCTGTAATTTTTCACAATCCAATAAGCGTATTGTTTTGCAGCTGCATATGGAGAATAGGGATAAAAGGGTGTCGTTTCATTTTGAGGCAGCTGCTTAACCTTGCCATACAGCTCAGATGTTGATGCCTGGTATATACGGCATGTTTTATCCATATTTAACTGGTGGACTGCTTCTAATATTCTTAATACACCTATCGCATCTACATCTGCAGTATATTCGGGAACTTCAAAGGATACCCTGACATGGGACTGGGCTGCCAGATTATATATTTCATGAGGTTTTACTTTTGCTGTAACCCTCATTATGCTTAAAGAATCTGTTAAGTCCCCATTGTGCATATGAAAATTTTTATTGTTTAATAAGTGGTCAATTCTTTCGTGCCTGTCTATTGATGAACGTCTTTTAAGTCCGTGTACCGAGTATCCCTTTTCCAGTAAGAATTCTGCTAAATATGAACCGTCTTGACCGGTTACACCTGTTATCAATGCTTTTTTTTCCATTAGCGGTACTCCTTGTCTTAATAGATTATAAGAATTGTTTTATTTTTATTAATAATCTGATAAAAATAATCGGTAATTTGAATTTTTGATTGTTTTCTTTTAAAGTATTGTATATTTCTTTATTTGAAATTATATTGCTTTTTATGCTGCTTGTGGATTTCCCTCCAAGTCTCATTTTAACAATGTACTCCCGGAGGTATGAAGTTTTTGCTTTTCCCTTATGAATTATTCTGTACAAAATGTCATAGTCTGATGAAATTTTATAATCAATTCTATAGAGGCCGAATTTATCATATGTTTTTTTTCTTATAAAGGTTGTCGGATGGGGCGGGTTCCAGCCAAATCTGAAGTCTCCTTTATTAGCTTTCCATCTTCTAACTATCTTATCGGTATCTGATTCATCCACATATAATAAGTCAGCATAGAGACAGGCCGAATTTTCCGCAGTCATCATTTCTGCAACCTTTTCAATTACATGCTCATCCACATAAAAATCATCTGAATTCAGGATTCCGACAATATCTCCTGAAGCTAATTGTATGCCTTTGTTCATGGCATCATACAAGCCCCTGTCTTTTTCTGAAATAATTTTAAAATTATATCCTTTGTCTTTAAAGGATGAAATGTAACTTTTTGCTATTTGGACAGTATTGTCAGGCGAGAGGCCGTCTACAATTATATATTCAATATTTTCATATGTCTGCATCAGTATTGATTCTATTGTTTCCGCTATTGTCTTTTCACTCTTGTATGAAACAGTAATTAAACTAATCAAGGGTTTTCCCATTTTTTTCTCCGATTTATGGAAGCAGACTTTTTATATGCTGTCTACTTTTGTAATTCCCATTTCTTCTTTAGCTTCTAAATTTCGCTCGTTTAATATGTCTTCTAATTTTTGGTATTTTGTTACTCCTGCTGCCCTATCTTTCATAAACATAGTTTTAAGAGTGTTAAATATAATAATAATATCTAAAATCAAAGAATAGTTTCTAATGTAGAGTAAATCGTATTTTGCCTTGTTTTTGGCAGAGGTTGAGTAATTGCTCATTATCTGCGCTAATCCTGTTATGCCTGCTTTTACATATACCCTGTATTTGAATTCTTCAACTTCTTTATTGTATTTTTCAACAAAATGTGGTCTTTCCGGCCTTGGACCCACTAAACTCATTTCTCCTTTAAGGACGTTTATAAGCTGAGGCAGCTCATCAATCCTTGATGCCCTAAGGAATTTTCCCAGGGCTGTTAACCTGTCATCATTATCAGCAGCCAAAACAGGTCCTGTCTTTTTTTCTGCATCTACTATCATTGTTCTAAACTTGTATAATTCAAACTCTTTGTTTCCTATTGTAACCCTTTTCTGCTTGTAAAAAACAGGTCCTCCGTCATAAATTTTTACAGATATTGCAACAATTAAAATTATTGGTGACAATAGCAGCAGTCCGGCCAGAGAAGCTGCTGCATCAATTATTCTTTTTAAGAGTATTTGCTCAAAGCTAAGGCCTAATTTATCAACCTTTAAAATTAAGGTGTCCTTTATTTGATCTACTTTAGAATTCATTATTGCCAGATCATATAAACCCGGGATAAGATAAATATCTTTTTGCTTTTCAGAACAATATTTTATAATATTCAGCTTGTCCTTAATATTTATATTGTTGCCTATATAAATTTTCTCTGATTTATCAATGAGCCCGTATGTTTCCTCATTAGCACTGTTGCTGATGTATTTCAGCTTATCAATATCAACTTTATCCAGCAGAAGCTTCACGGCTAATTCTTCTGATTCTTCTTTGGATGCTATTATGAGGATGTTGCTTTGCTTCCTCTTTGATTTTATAAATTTAATAATTGTTGTTTTAACAGTAAATATTAGTATGAATTGGATGATATAACCTAAGAGGATGACACTTCGGGGAAATGAGAATCCTCTGTTAAAAAAAACAATGGCAACAACTGTTATATCTATCAAAAATAGTGCAATTGCAATAGTTAGTGCATTTTCAAAGTTAGATTTATTTGCGGTTGAAACTATATTATATATATAAAAAATTATAATTGATGTAATAACTATAAAAGGTATGTTGTCATAGAAAGGCTGGAGGTTGAACATCAAAGGATTCATGTTATATCTCAGTAAGAATGCCAAATAATATCCAAGTACAACAAAAACAACATACAATAATTCTTCTATAAATTTAAAAATGAAACTGCTGTTTTTATTACTAAACTCCATTTTGTATCCTCTTTTATTCTGAAATGTGATTTATTGTCCTATGCTTATAGTTAATGCTGATTCCTAATTATATTCTTTCATTTTGTTTTTCCTCATAAGTTTATAGTTTATGCTGATTCCCAACCCCAGTATCAGCCAAAACAGGGGGGCAACTGATACTACACTGTCGTTGAATAATCCTGCTGCCAGGTAAGCGATAATTGAAATTACACAAGCGCCCCCGATTATTTCTTCCACTTTGTTGAATTCCGCTTTACAAAATAGTAGCAGGCTCGTCACGATATAGGTCGCGCATAGAGCCAGGAAGGCTATAAGAGATATTAGACCGGTGTTAATTCCTGTTTGCAGGTACATATTATGAGGCTTGTCTATAACAATGCTTGCATCAAAGCCACTTAGATTTAATTTGGCTATAAAGTCATCCTGATTGAAGGCTATGGGGAAATTATCGGGACCTGCTCCCTTAAATACATAATCTTTAAGCATGGGTATAGAAGCCCCCCATTCATAGCCCCTGTTGGAGCCCAATGTTTCAAAGCCTCTTAAGGGTTCAAAGAATGGTGATGATTTGGGCTCTGTGAGTCTGCCCCCGGAGCCGATTATTTTAACTCCTTCATCGGCAGTATAGAAATTAATTAATCTTTTGTATGCAGTCACACTTACTCCCGGATAATTTTCAGGAATGGTAATTTTGTATTCTTCATATTTTGGATCATTTATTGTAATTTGACTGTCTTTTCTTGTGATTGCAAGTTCATTGCTGTTTTCATCAAGAAAATAAAGTTTATCTTCATCTACCCTAAAACTCAGTGTTTCTTTATTGGTTATTATAGAAAAACTATTCTCTCCAAGTATAATATCTTTGAATTTAACAGCATTTTCATTTTTTGATTCAATAATTTCTATTTGCTCTTTAATATTTAATGTTTTTAGTCTGTTAATTATTGCACCGTCTGAAAGGGTATTTAATCCGATAAATAGGGCAATTAACACTAGAGCAAAGGAAGCTGAAATTTTCCAGTGCTTTATTAGAAGTTTCCTAAAGAGCCATAGGGCAAATATTGCAGATACCCCGGCTCCCAAGTATCCGGCCCTTGAATTGCAGCCAATCCATGTGAAAATCATCAGTAAAATAGCTGTTGCTGAAACAATTTTTTGTATTTTTGTTTTTGATGCCGGAAGAAAGGCAAATGATAAGGGGAGCATAAGGGCTGCAAAGCTTCCTACAAAGTTTGTATTAAAAAGTGTACCGTATATTGTTTTATCACCAAATTTAAAGGATAAGCTGCTGCCTCGAAAACTTGCCGGTACAATTATGCTCTTGCCTATTGCAGTCTGCAAGAAATCAAATCCAAAGTACTGGGTTATGCCCAATAGTCCTTCTATAATCATAAGAAATAAAAATGCCTTAACAAATAAGTTGAGGTCCCTTTCGCTGTTTACAAAGTTTATTGTAAGGAATGTGATTAGGACGTAGGATATGAGAACAAACATACCCTGGTACATATCAACGAAACCCCACAGGGCTGTTTGTGTATCTGTGGCAAATATTGTTGATATTATTACAAATACTGCATAAACAGTCAGGGGTATATAGTAGTGTTTAAGGTTTTTAAAGGGGAGTTTCTTTTGTTTGTATAGGATAATGTAAAGAATTGATGCAATAATTGTCAGCAGCACAAGCCACATAGATTTCCAGTAGCTGAAAAAATCCATGTACTTTCTTTGACCTGTCCAATATAGGGCTTGTCTTGTACCTTCCAGGTTAATTTGTTTTGCATATACTATAAGGGGTACAAAGCCTGCGATTAATAAGAGGGGCAGAAAGTATGCCATATGCAGTTTTTTGTTTTCGTAATTAATTGTGGCTGACTGCTGCTTTTGCTTTGATTTTATGTTTTTTTTCTTCATTTTTATCCCCCGGAATACAAGTAAAGTGACGTAACTGGAATTTAAGTATATTGTCGTAACATGAATAATTTTTATTTGTAATAATTATAGCATGTAATGAGGCTTTTGCAAATATAAAAAACCCTCTTGCGAGGGTCACTGTAAATTGCGAGGGTCACATGGTGGTTCAGAATTATGAAATTTTTTGCTTTAAATATGCTATATCATAGCTGTTTTGTAATGTTACACTCCTTATTTCGTCAATTTCTTTAGATAGTCTCTTTTCTGACTCAGTTACTACTCTTTGAACATGCTCTGCAATAAGAATATTGTTATCAATTAACATTTCTTTAAATTTCTTTTCCTGTTCGTCAAATCTGTCATTGAATTTTTTGTCCTGCTCGTCGAATCTGTCATTGATTTTTTTGTCCTGCTCATCGAATCTGTCATTAATTTTTTTGTCCTGCTCATCGAATCTATTATCAATCTGCTCAAATCGCCTGTCAATACCATCAAATCTATTGTCAATCTGCTCAAATCGCCTGTCAATCTGCTCAAATCTCCTGTCAATCTGCTCGA
>CAZAYQ010000038.1:0-11391 GCA_964489345.1 uncultured Clostridia bacterium
TATTGAATTTTCCAATTAAAAATTTTTTTGGGGACGGTTCTTTTTATTCCCGGAATATTTTTGTCAAAGCCCCCCTCCCCTTTTCATGGAGTTTGATACTTTTAAATAAAATCAATCCCATTAAATACAAGAGTGATAGTATTGCTATAGATGAAATTAAAGCAATGATATGATGAGAAGTCTGAATAAACAATAAGTATGAATATTTGGATAAAATTCCTGCAATTACTGCAGCAGCAAGAGGTTTAAAAATCCAGTTTGAAATATCGAAAACAATGCTTGATACCTGAAGCAATCTAAACAAGTATAAAAGTGTATTGATTATTGTAGTTATAAAGAGTGCAAACAAATATGCATTGAATCCATAAACAGGTACAAATACATATATGATGGAAATTTTTAGAACTGATTCAATAATGTTGACTACAAAAGAGCTTACCTGCTCTCCCAGAGCATTGAGCATTGATGATATTACCATGTTCAAATACATGAAGGGGCATATATAGGATATTAATTTTATCATGATGCCTACCTTTTGGTCACTGTAAACAGCCATGGCTATTTCATCAGGGAATGATACAAATGCAGCCACCACCCATATTCCTGAAATAGCTGTAAAGTGTATTACCTGGGACAGGGTTCGTGAAACACTTTTTTCATCGGCAAGGGCATTATCACCTGCTAAAGCGGGAATTAACAGGGATGAAAGGGATGTAAGTATTGAAGAAGGAAAGAACAATAAGGGAAGCACCATACCCTTAATCATTCCATAGAGGCTTATGGCTGTTTCGGAAGATAAGCCGTACAATAAAAGCCTTGCCGGTATCAGTGTATTTTCAACTGTTCTCAGTATTGAATTTATATATGATGTGCCTGACAGGGGCACTGAAATCCGGAGAATTTTAAATATCATGTTATCGGCTTTTTTATCTGCTTTATTCGTATAGGGTTTTTTATCAAATATATAGAAAAACCATACTAAAAACAAGGCAAATATTTCTTCTGCAGTCATTCCGATAGCAATTGCAGCACATGCATATTCCAATCCTTTTGGAAGAAAGGTCCCCATAAGATAAATTATCAAAAGTATCCTTACAAATTGCTCAGACATCTGTATAATTGACGGTTGAACAACCTTGCCCAAGGCATAAAAATAACCTTTGCAGCAGTTTGAAACTGCCATCAGGGGAAGGCTTGGAGCCAGGTAGATCAAGGCCAACACTGTTCTGTCATCATTCAATATATGAGAGCCTATATAATCAGCGAAAAAATAAAGCAAAGCTCCGGCAAGAAAACCTGTGATTATTGATATGCCTATGGATTGGCGGAGGACCTTCTTAGCATTTGAATAATTGCCCAGTGCAATTTCTTCCGAAATGAGTTTTGATATGGCAACCCTTATCCCTGAGGTTGCCAGGGTTACCATTAGGAAATAAAAGGAGAGAATCAATTGATACAAACCCATTCCTTCCGGCCCTATAGTCTTGGCCAGGTAAATTCTGAAAAACATGCCCACAAAGCGGACAGAAGTAATAGCTATGGTTAATATCAATGTACCTATAAGGATTTTTCTCCTTTTCATACTCCACCTCAAAATTTTTACTAACACAATATAACTATATGCTGGGTATTCAAATTTTATTAACCGGCAGGGATTCCAAGCATGAGAGTGAAAGAGTTTAAAGGAATAATTGAAGCAAGAAATGTTGAAATTGTAAGCTATAAATAGCTTTTAAAAACAAAAAATGCAATGGGTTCCATTGCATTTTTTAAAGTGCCTTTTTTAAAATAAAACTTATTGACAAATAAAAATGTTAGTCCTAATATAAAGGCAATTAAAGAGTTTTATGATGTTGAATCTTATCTAAAACTATTGGGGGCGGAGGATAATTATATGAAAATAAAGCCTAAGAGACTGGAAAAGGGAGATACAATCGGTGTGGTTTCACCGGCAAGCCCTTCCTATAACAAAAGTGAAATTGATAGAGGAATTGAAACTCTTAATGAATGGGGATATAAAGTTGAACTGTCTAAAAATATAAATCAAAAGACAGGATTTTTCTCAGGCAGTGATATAGAAAGGGCTGATGACCTGAATGAAATGTTTAAAAGCAAGGATATTGATGCTATTTTTGTTACCCAGGGGGGCTATGGCTCTGCCCAGATACTTAGATATTTGGATTTTGAAACAATAAGGAAAAATCCAAAAATATTTATAGGCTTTTCCGATATAACATCTTTGCACCTTGCAATAAACAAAATAACCGGTCTCATAACATTTCACGGTCCCGGAATGACCAGATTAAACGCTGAGGACTTATCTGAATATACAAAAAAGAATTTATTTAAGGCACTGGACGGACAGGCTGAAATTGGTGAAATTGCTTTAGCAGATGAAAGAAAATGGATAAATACAATAAACAGCGGTCAGGCGGAAGGAGACCTTATCGGGGGCAATTTAACACTGATATGTTCTTCTCTGGGCACCCCCTACCAGATTGATGCAATAAATAAAATTTTATTTATTGAAGAGGTTGATACTGAACCATGGGTGTTTGATCATATGATGTGCCACCTTTTGAATGCGGGTGTATTACATGATGCATGCGGATTTGTAATAGGTGAATGTGCCCGCTGCGTACCGAGGAAGCTGGACCCGGGCTTTCATTCTGATATAAGCATAGAAGATATTTTGGAATTCTATCTTAAACCCTTAGGAAAGCCTGTATTGCACGGGTTTCCTTTGGGACATACAAAAGATTTGGCTACTCTTCCTATGGGGGTTAAGGCCTGTATAAATGCTGATGATAAAAAATTTATCATAAAAGAAATCGCAGTTTATTAAGGTTTTTTATTAGTAATTAAAGAAAATTACAAAAGATGTGGAGGAAGAAAAATGTATAAAAAAGTAATAACCATTGTTTTGCTTATTGTTTTATTGACATCGGGCTTTGCATTTGCCGCAGAGGATGTAAGTAGTTTAAGGATTGGAGTTACAAAAGAAATAGATAGTTTAAGTCCTTTTTTGTCATGGACGATTACAGGTGATGAAGTATTCATGTTAATATACGATCCTTTGGTAAGAGTGGATGAAAATTTGAAAACTACACCGGGATTGGCAGAAACATGGTCTTTAAGCGATGATAATTTAACATGGACCTTCGTTTTATATGATAATGCAAAATGGCATGATGGGAAAGCTGTAACAGCAGAAGATGTGAAATATTCATATGAAGCAATAATTGATAACGGTTTGGGTATGTATGCCGGCGGATTGGAAGGAATTGCTTCCATTGAAACGCCTGACGGAAAAACAGTTGTTATTAAAACAGATAAACCTAAGGCTGATATGCTAATGTCCAATGCGCCGATTATGCCAAAGCATATATTAGAGACAATGACCTTAGAAGATTTGGAAAGCTGGCCTAATGATAATCCTATAGGAAGCGGACCTTTTAAATTTGATGAATTGAACATGGGAGGATTTTTGAAACTGGTAAAAAATGAAGATTACTATAAAGGACCCCCTGCTCTTGATGAAATAATTTTTGTTGTTTACGGAAACAGCGACATTATGACGCAAGCTCTTAAAATTGGCGAAATAGATGCTGCCGTTAATTTTTCTGCATCCCAGCTTGAGGACTTGCAAAAGATACCTGAAATTGAAGCTATAGCAGCTGTACAACCGGGATTTACCGAATTGAGCTTCAATTGCTCTCAAGATGCTGATTCCAAAGGCAATAAATTGCTTTTGGACAAGAATATAAGAAAAGCTATTGAATGGGCAATAGACAAACAGAATATAATGGATGTTGTTTACTATGGTTATGGTGAAATAGGGACCACATTAATCCCCCCCGGCGATTTTTATCATTATGAGCCTAAAGATGAATTAAGAACCTTTAATATAGAAAAAGCAAATAAACTATTGGATGAAGCAGGCTATAAAGATACTGACCGGGATGGTATAAGGGAAGACAGCAATGGAAATAAATTATCTTTTGTTTTCACTTTAAGATCTGAAACTCCTGATGAAGTAAAAGCAGGTCAAATGATTGCCGCAACCGTTAAAGAAGCAGGTATAGAATTGAAAATTGAGACAGTTGATGATGGAGTTTTAATTGATAAGGTTTATTCTCAGGATTTCGATATGTTTATCTGGGGATGGGGAACTGCTTTAGACCCCACAGTTATCCTCAATGTAATGAGTACAAAGGAAATCGGAAACATGAGCGATTGTAATTATTCAAATGAAGAATATGACAGGTTATTGATGAAGCAGCAAACTATTATCGATGAAAGCAAAAGGCGGGAAACAGTATGGGATATGCAGAAGATTTTATATGATGATGCCCCATATATTATCTTATTTTATGATAATGGTTTACAAGCTGTAAGAACTGATGAATGGGAGGGGTGGACCAGGGTACCTGAAGAAAATGGAGCTTATTTTTTCAATTTAACATATGAAAACTATATGAATGTTAAAGCAAGAGCTCAATCAGGACAGTCCAGTCAAGCGGCAGCAGCTGAATCTTCAAAAACTGCCTTAATAGCTGCGGCTGCAATAATATTAGCAGCCGGCGGGATCCTAATCATAAAAAGCAGGAAGAAAAATTCAAAAGATGACGATGAATAACAATAAAGAGGATAGGGCAGTGAAAACTGTCCTATTTTGAAAGGAAGACAAGAGGATGAATAAGCAGTATGTTCTAAAAAAAATTATTTATTCAATTATTACTATTTTTGCCGTTTTAATATTTAATTACTTCCTTTTCAGGATAATGCCCGGAAACCCGTTGCAAATGCTTATGAGAAATCCCAGTGCATCGGCTGAAGCAATCCAAAAAACCATGGAACTTCATGGCCTGGACAAACCCGGGCATGTTCAATTTTATATTTATTTAAAGGACTTGCTCAGGGGTCAGTTAGGTACATCATTTCTATATAAGGGGCAGCCTGTTACATCTGTAATAGGAAGCAGAATACTGCCAACCCTGTTAATGACTGGAATCGCAGAAATTGTCGCAATTATAGCAGGCATATTTATAGGTATTATATCTGCATGGAAAAGAGGGAAAAAAACAGATATTATTTCATTGAGTTTTTCTTTGATAGCTTATGCAGTGCCTACATTTTGGCTGGGAATAGTACTTGTAACTATTTTTAGCGTACAACTGCGTATTTTTCCTACCTCCGGAATGGTGACACCGGGACTTGCATATGCAGATGTTATTGGGAAAATTGAAGATATTTCAATGCACCTGGCGCTGCCTGTATTGACTTTGTCTTTAGTTATAATCGGCCAGTATGCACTGGTCATGAGAAGTACACTTATTGATGTGCTTACAGAAGACTATATTACGACAGCTCATGCAAAAGGATTTAAGGAGTCTTATGTTATTAAGAAGCATGCTGTAGCAAATGCCATGCTGCCTATGATTACAATTATTGCTATAAACTTAGGCTCTGTGATAGGAGGAGCTATTCAAGTAGAAACCATTTTTTCATGGCCCGGAATAGGGCGGTTAATGTATGATGCAATCCAGAACAGGGACTATCCTCTTTTGCAGGGAATTTTTCTGCTTACTACAGTTTCAGTAATAATTGCAAATTTATTGGCAGATTTAACATATGGATATCTTGATCCCAGAGTAAAAATCGGGAGTTGACAGTATGGAGAATATAAAGCAAGAAATTACTTTCAACAGATTTAAAAATATTTTTAACATATTTATACATAATAAGATGGGGTTAACAGGGGCTCTTATTCTTGTTGGCTTTATTCTTATCGCCTTAGTAGGACCCCTATTATACCCCTTTGATATTCAAAACTTTGGAAGGGCACAAGATGTTATGAATCCGCCCGGCAACGAACATATATTAGGAACTGACGATATGGGAAGAGATGTACTGGGTAACCTTATAGCCGGTACCAGGGTGTCACTCTTAGTGGGTGTATTGTCTACATTAATTTCTATGGTAATTGGGACTGTTCTGGGCATAATAGCAGGTTACTATGATAACAGGGTCAGCATGATTATTATGAGGGTTACTGATTTTTTCCTGGTAATACCCTGGCTTCCATTAATGCTGGTACTGACAGCTATCTTAGGAACAAGCATGTGGAATATTATACTTGTTATAGGCATGACAAGCTGGCCCGGTACAGCCAGAATAGTCCGTGCCCAGACCTTATCCGTTAAAGAGAGGGCATTTATAGAAAGAATAAGGGCCATAGGTGCAGATACCGGTCATATTATGGCAAAACATATACTGCCGAATGTGTTTCCCTTAGTGTTTGCAAATACGATTTTAGTTTCAGCGGAAGCCATCCTGTCTGAAACAACACTGAGCTTTTTAGGATTAGGGGATGTTACCAGACCAAGCTGGGGAATGATGCTCCATTATGCATTCGAATCAGGAGCTGCAAGCATAGGCGCTTACTGGTATTTCCTGCCTCCGGGAATCTGTGTAGTATTATTAGTCCTATCCTTTACTTTCTTAGGTTATGCATTAGACGAAATTTTAAACCCTAAGCTGAAAAGGAGGCAGTAAGGATGAGTTTATTGGAAGTTAATAATTTGAAAACATATTTTGAGACCTCCAAGGGTTGTGTAAGAGCTGTAGACGGAATTAGCTTTTCTATTGAAAAAGGTCAGGCAGTAGGGCTTGTTGGAGAATCAGGCTGCGGTAAAACAACGACAGCCTTATCTATTATAGATTTATTGCCTGAGAATGGAAGGATAGCAGGAGGCAGCATCATATTGGACGGAAAGGATTTAACCAAGCTAAGCAAAGGAAAATTAAGGAAACAAAGATGGAAAAACGTCTCAATAATATTTCAAGGTGCCATGAATGCCCTTAATCCTGTTATGAGGGTAAGCGACCAAATAATTGAAGCTATCATCTATCATGATCATTTGACTTATGACCAGGCAAGGAAAAAAACAAAGGACTTATTTAATTTAGTAGAAATAAATGAAGAAAGAATTGATAATTATCCCCATGAATTCAGCGGAGGTATGAAGCAGCGGGTTATGATTGCAATGGCTTTAGCCTGTGACCCAAAACTGATTATGGGGGATGAGCCTACTACTGCATTGGATGTAATGGTCCAGGCCCAGATATTAAATCTGCTTAATAAAATAAAGAAGGAGACGGATACAGGCTTATTGATTATAACCCATGATTTATCAATTTTGGGAGAAATATGCGATGAAATAGTTATAATGTATGCAGGAAAAATCTTTGAAAAGGGATCTACTGAGCAGATTTATAACAAACATGCCCATCCTTACACCTATAAGCTATTCAAGTCTTTTCCCGACATTCAGGGGGAAAGGATTTTAGAAGACCCGCTGAAAGGAAGTGCCCCAAATCTTTTGGAAATCCTGCCCGGCTGCAAGTTCCATCCCAGGTGCTCTTATGCAAGAGATAAATGCAGGGTTGAAGAGCCTGAGTTAAAGGAAGTTTCTATAAACCATTATTGTGCATGTCACTACGGGGGTGCCTGGAATGAGTAAAATACTGGATGTAGAAGACTTAAAGGTTTATTTTGATATAAAGAGGGGATTTTTGGACGACCTTTTTTCTAAAGAAAAGATGCAGGTTAAGGCAGTTGACGGTCTTAGCTTTTCTATGGAGGAAGGAGAAATCCTGTCATTGGCCGGAGAAAGCGGAAGCGGGAAAACAACTGCCGGGAAGGCAATATTAAACCTGGTAAAGCCAACATCAGGCAAAATTATATTTAAAGGTGAGGAAATAAATTCAAAAGGCGGCAAAGAATTAAAATCATTCAGGCAAAATGCACAAATGATATTTCAAGATCCCTATCAGTCCCTTAATCCAAAGCAGACCATAATGGACACTGTTTCTGAACCCTTAGTGGTACATAATTTAACAGGCAGCGAAAAGGAAAAAAAGGATAGAACTATTGCTGCATTGGAACTGTCAGGCTTAACTCCTGCAGAAAAATACCTCTTCAGGTATCCTCATGAGTTGAGCGGAGGAGAAAGACAAAGGGTTGCAATTGCCGGATCCATAATACTGAATCCTGAATTTATTATAGCGGATGAGCCCGTATCCATGCTTGATGCTTCTATAAGAATAGGAATATTAAAATTATTGTTAGACCTGAGAAAGAAAAAAAACATATCCTTTATATTTATAACCCATGATCTTTCTTTAGCATGGTTAATATCGGACAGAATAGCAATTATGTATTTAGGTAAAATAGTTGAAACAGGAGGACCTGAATTAATCCGGGGCAAATGCCTGCATCCTTATACAAAAGCTCTTATTGATGTAATGCCGGTGCCTAAGGCCATGATTAATAAATCAAAAAACGCACTGGATGGGGAAGCACCAAATCCTATGAAAATCCCGGCTGGCTGCCGTTTTCATCCAAGATGCCCGAAGGCTTTAGACATATGTAAAGTTGTAGAGCCTTCTTTAATAAGCATCACTAAGGGACAAAAAGTTGCCTGTCATCTTGTTTCACCATAAGTTTTATAAAGCAATTAAGCAGGGCATAAATTCCTCTTGACATATCAAAAAATATGGTCTATTATAAATACACCCCCCTGGGGGGTGGTATAGAAAGAGGTGAAATAATGAAAGCTGATAAGGATAAAATAAACAGGCTGTTAAAAACTGCAGCCGGGCAGATTGAAGGTATTTCCAGGATGGTTGATGAGGACAGATATTGTATGGATATTTCAAATCAAATATTGGCAGTACAGTCAATACTGAGAAAGGCAAACAATGAAATACTGAAGGCCCACCTGCATACGTGCGTAAAGGAAGCTTTTAATGAAGGAAACGAAGATGAAAAAATTGATGAAATCATTTCAATAATCAACAAGGTTTCTAAGTAAAAAGGGGTGGCATTATGAAGACAGAAAAGTTTAACGTAACAGGCATGACATGCTCAGCATGTTCTGCAAGAATTGAAAAAAATATAAACAAGACTGATGGCGTTTTAGAGGCAAATGTAAATTTGCTCACCAACAGCATGACTGTAAAATATGATGAAAGTCTATTAAACGATGCGGATATAGTAAAGATTGTTGAAGATACGGGATACGGTGCTTCTTCTGTCATGGAGAAAAAAACAGAAATAAAGTCTGAGAAAAAAGATGATAAATCAGAAATTAAAGAAATGAAAAGAAGAGTGATCGTATCATTAATTTTTGCTGTCCCCCTCTTCTATATTTCAATGGGACACATGCTCAACTGGCCTTTGCCGGGAATATTTCACGGACCTGAAAATGCATTGATTTTTGCATTTACTCAATTTTTGCTCTGTCTGCCGGTAATGATTATTAACAGCAAATTTTACAAGGTTGGTTTTAAAACCCTGCTCAAAGGCTCCCCAAATATGGATTCATTGATTGCAATAGGTACATCTGCAGCAGCAGCCTACGGTGTTTATGCAATATATAAAATCGGATATGGCCTTGGTCATATGGATATGGACATGGTTATGCAGTTTTCAATGGATTTATATTTTGAATCTGCCGCTGTTGTTTTAGCCTTGATAACATTGGGTAAATTTTTGGAAGCAAGGGCAAAAGGAAGGACTTCAGATGCCATAAAAAAGCTGATAGATTTATCACCAAAGACAGCATTAGTTGAAAGAAACGGAATTGAAAGTGAAATTCCCGTTGAAGATGTGGTAAAAGGAGATATTATAATTGTTAAGCCGGGACAGTCAATACCTGTTGACGGCACAATAGTATTTGGAAATTCATCAATAGACGAATCAATGCTTACAGGTGAAAGCATGCCTGTTGAAAAGAAGACCGGAGACAAGGTAGTGGGTGCAAGTATCAATAAATCCGGTTTCTTTAAATTTGAAGCTCAAAAAGTAGGAGATGATACTACCTTAGCTCAAATAATCAGGCTGGTTGAGGAAGCAAGCTCATCAAAGGCTCCTATATCAAAGATGGCTGATAAAATAAGCGGCATATTTGTTCCAGTGGTAATTGCCATAGCCCTTTTGGCAACAATAGTATGGATGATTTTGGGGGCAGATTTTGAGTTCGCCCTATCCATAGGAATAGCTGTTCTGGTTATTTCATGTCCATGTGCATTAGGTCTTGCTACACCAACTGCCATAATGGTTGGTACCGGCAAGGGGGCTGAAAACGGAATCCTTATTAAATCAGCTGAAGCGCTGGAAATAGCTCATCATGTCCAGACAGTTGTAATGGATAAGACAGGTACAATAACAGAAGGCAAGCCAAGAGTTACCGACCTTCTTGCTGATGGGATTGATGAATTAGAAATGTTAAGGATAGCGGCATCTGCAGAAAAGGGCTCAGAGCATCCTTTAGCTGATGCAATAGTTGAAGAAGCTGAAGAATTAAATCTAAATCTCTATGATGTAGAGGATTTTGAGGCAATTCCCGGCCAGGGATTAAAAGCTGCAGTTAACAATAAAAAATATTATCTTGGCAACCTGCGCTTAATGAAGGAGCAAAATATAGGTGCTGGAAACTTTGAAGAGAAAAGTATTAAATTTGCAGATGAAGGGAAAACCCCCTTATATTTTGCAGATGAAAGCAGGGTACTGGGTATAATATCAGTTGCTGATGTTGTTAAGCCTACAAGTGAAGCGGCAATAAAAGAGTTTGAAGCAATGGGTATAGAGGTTGTAATGCTTACGGGAGATAATAAGAAAACTGCCGATGCTATAAGAAAGCAACTGGGAATTACAAGAGCTGTTGCGGAAGTACTGCCTCAGGACAAGGAAAGAGAAATAAGGAAAATTCAAGAAGAGGGCAGAAAGGTTGCCATGATTGGCGACGGAATAAATGATGCTCCGGCACTGGCAAGAGCCGATGTAGGAATTGCCATAGGGGCAGGAACAGATGTTGCCATAGAATCAGCGGACATTGTGCTCATAAGAAGTGATTTGCTGGATGCCGTCACTGCTGTACAATTAAGCAAGGCGACAATAAGAAATATAAGGCAGAATTTATTCTGGGCATTTATATACAATACCATAGGCATACCTTTGGCAGCAGGGGTATTTTACAGCATATTAGGCTGGAAGCTCAATCCGATGTTTGCAGGTGCAGCCATGAGTTTAAGCTCTGTATCGGTAGTTTCCAATGCATTGAGGCTGAAATTCTTCAAACCGAAAAGAGCAGGCAGTGATACTCTTGTGTATTATGGAAGTGCAGCTGAAAACCATGCAGATAAATTAATTGAAAAAGACAAGAAAGACAATACTGACAGTATAGAAAATAATGAGAATATTTGTATTATTGATAACAAAGAAAATATAAAAGAAAAAGGAGATGATGAAATGAAAAAGATATTGAAAGTCGAAGGAATGACCTGCGGACATTGCAAAGCAGCCGTGGAGAAAGCTCTTAAAGC
>CAZAYQ010000038.1:11491-12999 GCA_964489345.1 uncultured Clostridia bacterium
GACAATGAAAAGAAGATGGTTGTTTCTTTTGCTGATTCCCATATCGTTTTTTATTATTATATTTGTAAAAAACAACATAAGCTATGCAGAATACTATGCAGTAAATATCTACCCCTTTTTTGTAAAAACCATAGGTTTTTTTTCATTTAAAACAAGGGAGTCAGCAGCAGAGCTAATAATTTTTACTTTAATTATGGCAACAATAATATTGACAGCCGTGACAATAGTAGAAAGCATAAAACACAAAACATTAGCCTATATAAAGAAATATATTTTAGGATTTGCTTATTTCTTTTCAATGATGGTTTTTATGTTTGTTTTATTTTGCGGAATAAATTATTACCGGTATGAATTTACCTATTATAGCGGCTTATCAATTCAAGAGCCAACAAATCAGGAATTGATTGACCTGTGTGAACTTCTTATTGATGATGCCAACGAATACAGGGCAAAGCTGGATACTGACAAAGCTACTGCAAGGCTGTTTGATAATAATTACCAAGGAACTGCAGAGAGGGCTGAGAATTCTATGAACAGACTGTCAGAAGAATATGAAATACTGAAGGGGGACTTCCCCTTGCCTAAAGCTGTCAGGCAGTCAAAAATTATGTCCTGCCTCAATATAACAGGAATGTTTTTCCCCTATACATTTGAAGCTAATGTGAATGTAGATGTGCCCCCCTATCAGATTCCTTCAGTAACCTTCCATGAGCTGGTTCATTTAAGAGGATTTATGAGGGAAGATGAAGCAAACTTCATAGCATATTTGGCAGGCATTAAATCAGGATATGATGATTTCTATTACAGCTCTACCATGTCAGCTTTGACATATTCCATGAATGCTCTCAGCTCTGCAGATTATGATGAATTTGTAAGATTGTACAATTTATATTCTTATGATGTGAGAAAGGATGTTGAATATTCAAGAAATTACTGGAAGAAGTTTGACACAAAGGCTGCTGATGCGGCCAAAAAGGTAAATGACAGCTACTTAAAAGCAAACAATCAAAGGGATGGAGTAAGAAGCTACGGAAGGATGGTAGATTTACTTCTGGCATATTACAGACAAGAGGCATAATTAAACATCATTGGGTTAAACTATGAAGGCACATTGATGAAAGGAGAAAGACAATGGCAGAAATTAAATGTACGGTAACAAATTGTTACTTCAATAAAAGTTTAGGCTGCACAGCTTCGTCTGTAACTGTTGACGGAAGGCATGCTGATGAAAGCCGTTCAACCAGCTGTAATACTTTTATTGAACAAAAACCGGGATTAAGAAGTTCAGTGAATGAACCTAAAAGCAACACAGATATAATGTGCGCAGCTGTAAAATGCGTTTATAATGAAAATGAGCGCTGTGATGCAAAGGATATTATAGTTAACGGAAAGAATGCAAGCGTTCCGGAGGAAACCTGCTGCAGCACATTTAGAAGTTAGTATGACAGGGGTGACAGGGGGACGGGGTTGTTGTCACATTGTGACAACAACCCCGTCCCCCTGTCACA
>CAZAYQ010000039.1:0-12228 GCA_964489345.1 uncultured Clostridia bacterium
TAGACAGGATGGAAATGCTGAGAGACCCGAAAGAATTTATCGAGCTCTACTCTGAAAGATGGACTGAATTAATGGCTGAATAAAAACAAGGGGACATTTAAGCCAAACACTTAAATGTCCCCTCTCCATATTTATATTATTGCCCGTTATTTGCTTGAGCTTCCTTCATTATCAGTAAACGATTCGTTGCTGAAAGTGTTATTGTTATTAATGCTGTTAAAATTAAAAATGACATATGTACCATTTACCTCCTTTTCCAATATTTTAACCTATAAGTCTTGTAGTTTCCTTAAGGATGCCGAATGCACCCCGCGGTCTCATTCACCAATGTATCCTGTTTGGGGACATTCCTTCAACCCTCAATGACTTTCCCAGAAGAGAAGTTGTGTCCCCATAACGGGGTTCGCAGGTCGTCTCTACAAAACCTCACAGTACTTGCAGCCGGGGCAAGTTTCGACTTTTCCCTCAAATATCCTTTTTATTATATCTACCGTATTGTATGCTTCCTTGTTTTTCTTATCAACCTTTATATCATGCAGTATTATTTTTCTTGGTGACACACTCATTAATATATTTATTACAGTTTCGTCATATGTTGATTCAGCGTCCAATTCAGCCGAAAATTCCACATTTGACAAATAATTAAGCTTCTGCATGTTTTTATCGTAAACCTGAATTTTATTATTGTTAAACATCACATTTACAATATCATATTGATTTTCTTCAGAATCTGATATCAGCTTAATAATGCTTATGAAATCCATGTATTCTTTCTTCATTAAATAAGAATCAATGCACCTTTCTACCACCTGGGTTGCGTATAGCTTGAGAAATTTAAGCCTGAAGTTTACAAATCCGTTTAAATTTATTAAGCTGGAATTTTCTAAAACTTCCTTAAACTTATTTTTTATAATGATGTGTATTTTAATATCATTGTCTATTTCTTCTTCAATATTGGATATTATTGAGGCCACTTCATCATCATCAAAATAAAAATAATTTTCCTTTAGAGCATTTATACCCATTAATTTGGTGTATTCAACCAAAAGTTTGGTTATTTTTGCTGTTATCTTTTCAATGTAGTCCCTTTTCTTTATTTTATTTTCCGTAAAGTATCTTATCTTTATATTTCCTTCGTCTGTAGATGATAATTCTATATTTATTTCACTTTCTTCCAGATTTGTTATTATCCTTATATTATTATATATTTCATGATTTTCGCTTTCATTTAACTCTAATGATAATAGCTCCACTAAGTCACTCCTCTCGGTCAAGGGAGGTTATATTATCGGTATCAGCGTTCCTAAGTCTGTAATCTGATTTTTTGCTGCTTCATCATAAATATATCCTGCTGACCGGATAAATTTCCTTAATGAAAGAGAAATATTTTCATCAAATATTTTACCTGTTGACAAAAATATCTTATCATTAATTAAACCTAAAGAGCCTCCTATAAATCCGTTATCGTATCCTTGCAAATATACAACCTTTGGATCTATATACATGCAGTCTATATTGTATGATATAAGTTTTTCATGTATCAAGAAATCTGATGTCAAAGCCTTATTTTCACCTACAGGGGCAATTGAGCACTTTGTATAGCCTTGATTTACATGAATGAATTCGATGCCCGCTTCTTCCAAATAATATTTTAATTTCTGGTCTGTATGCTTTGTATTATGAACAGCATATCTCCCTATTCTTGCTACATTATATGCTATATCTTCAGGATGGTTTCTGTTTAGAGTTTTTCCACCTTTAATAACTTTTATTCCTAAGCTTCCTAAAACATTTCTGTAATAATCGTAAACATTGGGAGCAATTACAAAAGTTTCAAAGTTTATGGGATGGATTACCATGTCCGGATGACCGTCCACAGGCTCATGTAAATCACCGCATTTTATGGTTTTTATAGGCTCAATATTTATTTTTTTTAAATAATTTAATATATCATCGCCTGCTCTGTAGTCAATAATTACAAAACGGGGATTTTTAAAAGGTATGTATGGATTCATATTATCTCCAGCGTAAATATTAGTATTCTTTTAATTATTTATTAAAACCTTTGCAGTTTTAAGGTATAAGATGAAGCAATAAAAAAATGATATGATTTTTTTAAATTATATCATTATGGTTTATATTATTCTACAAAAAATAAAGAGATTCTGCTGCGTCAGTGTCATTCTAAACGCAGTGAAGAATCTCATCTTTTTAATTATTTAGCCCCCTGCAAGAAGGTGTATCATTTCAACATTGTCTCCGTCATTAACAAGGGTTGTTGCATATTCATCCTGTTCAATATGATTTCCATTGACTTTAACAATAATTTTAGGAAAGGTGAAACTTTTAATTTCCATAATCTTTTCTATGGTTAATCCCTCTTCCCAAGGGAAGTCTCTGTTGTTAAGTTTAATAATTTATACCACCTCCGTATCTGACAAGGGTGACAAGGGGACGGGGTTCTTGTCATAATTTCACAGTATGACAAGAACCCCGTCCCCTTGTCACCCTTGTCAGCTATTGTAAGTCTTTTATTACTTCTATTAATTCAGGAAGCTCCATATCCAGATATTTTAAATGGTCTAAGGTGGGGACGCCGTTTGAATTCCAGCCCCTTCTCTTATAGACTGCATCTATAAGCTTTTCATACTGGTCTTCCCTGTATTCTCTCAAGACTGCCATTTTTTCTTCTGTAGTCTTCCCTTCAATGTCATAAGCTATTTTTTCTTTAAGCTGCCCGTCATATCTTTCCTGCCTTGATTCATATTCTTCCCTGGTTACGGGGCCCATTGAACGGTAGGGAGTTCTGTCGTCTTTTCTCAATCCTTTGCCCATTCTTATATTAAAGATTTTCTGGAAGTTATATACCCTTTCTGATTCTTTAACCATGTCAGCTGAGTTTAATTTCTTTCCTGTTACACCGTATACCACATCCAGGTAATTTTGAACATGCTCCGGCACCTTAGCAGGCTCATCGGTGAATTTATTGTCTGCAGGAACTATGTCATTCCAGGGAAGCTTGCAAAAGCCATAAAGCCCGAACCAGGTCCTGAACATGGGGAAGTAATGCAGGGCTTCCGCCTTGTCTTCAAAGGTTGGTATCTGATTGTTTACCATATCCATAAAAATCAGCCATGCTTCATCATGCTGGGGCCCCTTGTTTGTCAGACCGTATCCCCCCTGCTGGGCAAGAGATTCTTTGGAGCCGTATTCCGAATATTCAAGTCCTTTTTGTTCCATACCTATGTCAAATAAAAAGTTTTCATCAGCTCCGTATTTTTCAGCGAATAGTTTTTTCATCCTGTGAACCCCCTGGCCTACGACTGTCCCGAAGCCTTGACCCCTGGACATTTGGTGAAGAAGTTCAACTGATGAATAAAAATTCCCGAAATTAAGTTCAAGACCGCCTGTAATGTCCTTGTTGATTATCCCTCTTTCATAGCACTCCATAGCAAATGCAGTTGCAGTACCAAAGGAAATTGTATCTATTCCGTAGGTGTCGCAGTAAAAGTTTAATTCCAAAATTCCTTCAGGGTCAAAAATTGCACAGTTTGCTCCTAAACCTGCAGCGTTTTCGTATTCGGGTCCGTCCACTGTGACCCTGTGTCCCTTGTAGGGTCCCGTTTTTATAAGGAAGTTGTCAGCAGCTTTGGCACAGGCCATGGAGCATCCGTACCAGCAACCGTCCTGAATCCCTTGAGTTAGATATTTGTCTATAAATATAGTGGATTTTATTTTTTCTGTGTCAGGGTGGCTTCCATATTGAAAGTTCATAACAGGAAGCAGGTCATAGGCATCCATTACTTCAATAATATTTGCTGTCCCTATTTTTCTCATATTGTTCTGCAAATGGTCCAGATCATGAATTTCCTTATGATATTTTATTCCGGTTTTATTTATTATTGACTGATCAAATGCATTGTTTAAATCACCTTTTACATTGCTGAATTTCACTATCAGCGCCTTAATTTTTTTATTTCTTAATACTGTTCCTATGCCGCCTCTGCCTGCTTGTTTAAGCCTTGTGGTTTGTCTCCTGGGGTCATAGAAGGTGAAATTTAATATTCCAAATCGTGAATGTTTAGCTCCTGTTCCGGCAGTTACCACAGCTACATTTCTTTTGTCCTCTTCATTATCCGCATACATTTCCGTAAGCTGTTCTCCTAAAATATGGGCATCAAAAGATCCGGCCGGTGCTTCTTCTATTGTTACAAGACCGCTGTTTCCATCTATATATACAATTACTTCTTTATCTGATTTGCCTTGTATTTCAATTGCATCCCAGCCTGAAAATTTTAGAAGGGGTCCGAAATATCCTCCCACATTTGAATCTATGGGAATATCCGTCAAGGGAGAAATGCTGCATACCAATGATTTTCCTGTGCCTGCATATTGGGTTATGCCGCAGGCAGGGCCTCCTGCAATAATTATTTCATTTTCAGGATCGTCCCACTTTGTATTTGGTCTTGTTGCATTCCACAAATACCACAGGCCAAAACCCTTGCCTCCTACAAACTTTTCTTTCATCATCTGAGTTACAGGTTTAGAACTTATGGTATTATTTGAAATATTTACATACAAGGTTCTGTTTGTATATCCTTTGTCTATTTCTCCAAGTTCATATTTATATTGGGCTAAAACTTTATGGTTTTCCTTCATATTCTTCTCCTATCTGTTTAGAAGCTTATTTAAAGGCATTTCTCTTGCTTCTTCATCGCTTCTTTCTGATATATAAATTGCCCCCGTAGGACATTCTTTGGCACATAAACCACAGGCAATACATTTAAAAGGCTCTATATAATCATCATTCTGTCTCATGGATAATTGGGGGCAGAAGCCCACACACATGAAACAGCCTACACATATCTTTTTGTTGATTCTGACTACTCCCAGCCTGTCCCTTTTTATTGCCATAACAGGGCAAATATCAATGCATTCTCCGCATTGATTGCAGACATTTATTTCAGGCACACCATCTTTGTTGATTTGTATGCATGATTTCTCCGGATTATCTTCTTTAAAATATGTCATGGAACATATGCTTTCACACATTCCGCATTGGATACACTTGCTTTCGTCTTTAGCTAAATATTTCATAAAAACCTCCTGCCATAATTATTCTCATATATATTATAGTAATATATTTCATAAATTTCAACTACTTATAGTAGTATTATGCGTTTGTATTTTTCTATTGTTAATTAATGCCCCTGGGTTAGGGCATCTGGCAGTCACATCGGTTAGGGCATCTCTATATATTTCAAAATGTTTTTCAGTTTATCTCCTTCAAACATGTACTTCTTGCTGCAGAAGTGGCATAGGGTTTCAATTTTTTCATCTTCCTCTATTATTTCTTTTAAGTCCTTCTTACCTATTGAAATCAGTGCCTGCTCCATCCTTTCCTCCGAGCAGTCGCAATTAAAGGATACAAGAATTCTATCCATTACCTCTATATCAAAATCCGGGAATATTTCTTTTGCTATTTCCTCCACATCCTTTTCTCTGTCGAAATAATCTGATATTGAGCTTAAGTTATTAAGGGTATTTTCCAGTTTGACAAGGTCTTCTTCCCCTATAAAGGGCAGTGTCTGAACTATGAAGCCTCCTGCAGCTTTAATGGTGTAATCAATGTCAACTAAAACCCCCAGGGCAGCGGCAGTATTTTGCTGCTCGGACAAATAGTAATAAAGTGCTATGTCTTCCCCTATTTCTCCTGTTGCCAGCCGGGTGCTTCCCACATAGGGCTCCTTCATTCCTATATCCATCATAACTGTAAGCTTACCGTCAGTTCCCACAGCTCCTCCCACATTTAACTTGCCGTTTTCTTTCAAGTCCAAATCAACATTGGGGTTGTCAACATATCCCTTCACATGACCTGAGTTATCGGAAACAACCAAAATCGACCCTATTGGCCCGCCCCCGTTTATACTGATGGTTAATCTGTCCTTTTCATTTTTCATCATATAGCCCATCATGAGGCCGGCTGTAAGGGTTCTGCCCAGAGCTGCCGAAGCTGTGGGAGTTGTCTTGTGGTGCTGCCTTGCTTCCTCCACTGTATTTGTTGACCTTACCATAAAAAGTCTGAAGCTTTGTTTCTTATCCATTGCTCTAATCATGTAATCCATAATTTTGTCCTTTCATTGATTACCTCTCCCACCTGCCCTAAACTTAGAGATGGGGACTTTTCACTTAAAATTGTCAAAGTTTTTCTGCAGTAAAAACCGCCCTTAAAGAGCTGTCTGAATATTCTTTTTCATTGTAATCATCAAATATTTCTATATTTTCAAATCCTGCATCCTCAAGAAGGTTAACAATTTCTTCATTTGTATGCAGATATTGTGTTTGTTCTTCCCTAATCCTTGTATATTTATCCCGATCCTTAACAAAAAAGTTTATTTCTATATTTACTTTTCCATTATCTAAAAGTTCATTTTCCCAAACATAAAAAATTTTTCCGTCATCATAAACATAAGTTTGGCAAAACATATTTTCATATTTGTATTTTGTGCTCATGTCAAAAATGAATTTGGAGCCTTCACCTAAATGTTCATAAACCCTGTGGAAAAATGACCTTACTTCTTCCTTGTTAAGGTAATTTATAGCATCACAGCAGCATATTGCCGCCTGGAATTTTTCATTAATTTTAAAATCAACCATATTTTGATTCAATAAGCGGACCATGGGGCTGTGGTTGAGCTTTTCATAAGCTCTCATGAGCATGTCCCCAGACAGGTCAAAGGCAGTAATCTTGTAGTTCTTATCTGCCAAAATCCTGGTAACGCTTCCTGTGCCGCAGGCAGCTTCCAATATGGTTTTTTTCTCCTCAAGTTTCTTCATTATAAAGGATGTCCACTTTTCGTAGTCCATATCCATAAGCAAATCATAAATTTGAGAAAATTCTTTATAAGACTTTTGCATCATTTTTTCCTTTTCTTTTTCTTGGCAGTCATAAGACCGCCGATTCTGCCGGTCTCTTTGGCAGTAAGGCCTCCCCAGCCATGCCTTTTAACTTTATCCGTAAGTCCCAGCTCTTCTGCTATTTCCATTTTCATTATATCATTTGGGGTTGGTTCTTTTTTCTTTGATTTTTTTTCTTTATTCTTTTTCTTATCAGCCATAATACCCTCCTAATAAAATATTATGGTTTAAAAAAAGAAAATTATTCTATCTATTGATTATTTATCTCTTTTAGAAAGCAAAAGAGCCTTTATATCTTTTAAAAGCATAAATATTTTATTTAATGTAAATTGTATGCTTATTAAAATTATGAAAAACATTACAACGGCTATTATATTAAAATCTAAATCTATCATGCCTTCTCCTTGAAATGAGACCATACTTTTTTCATTATAATATCATAAGAAAATTACCATTACAAGAAAAAACCCCCTTGCCCGGGGGGGAAATTCCATTTGATAATAATAAGTATAAGTGTTAGAATATATAAGATATATTGAAATGAGGGGACATTTAAATGAAGGAAATAAAAAAGGAAAGGGTAATGAAAGCTTTTAAGGCAGCATTTCTACAGACTATTCCTATTATCGCAAGCTATATATTCTTAAGCATCGCTTATGGTGTATATATGAATGCCCTTGGTTTCAATTTTTTATATCCAATGTTTATGAGTATAATAATCTATTCAGGCACAGTTCAATTTGTTGTGGTAGCATTTCTGCTGGGAACCTTTGATCCTGTAAATGCCTTAGCTTTAACGCTTATGATTAATGCACGTTATTTGTTTTATGGAATTTCTATGCTTGAAAAATACAGGATTAAGGGAATAAGACGTTTTTTTCTTATTTTTGGCATGAGTGACGAAACTTTCTCAATCAATATCGGGGCAAATATTCCGGAAGATGTTGAGCATGGCTGGTTCATGTTCTTTGTAACCCTTTTGAATTACATCTACTGGGTAACCGGCTCAACTATCGGGGGACTGTTTGGTGAATTGATTGAATTTAATACAAAGGGCCTTGAATTTGCAATGACATCCATGTTCATTGTAATTTTCCTTGAACAGTGGCTCAAAGAAGAAAACCATAAGAGCTCTCTTTTAGGTTTAGGAGTATCCTTATTATGCCTCATTATCTTTGGAAAAAGTAACTTTATCATACCCTCTATGATTGTAATTATATTGCTTCTTTCCTTTAAGAAAAAGTCATTTTTGAAAGCAGGTGAAATTAAATGACTATGACTGTGGGTGAGCATATTATAACCATTGCCATGGTTGTGCTGGGTACAATGATTACCCGTTTTCTTCCCTTCATACTCTTCCCTGCAAATAAACCTACGCCAAAGTACATTCAGTATCTGGGAAAGGCACTTCCGCCCGCATCCCTGGGCTTGCTTGTAGTATACGCCCTTAAGGATGTAAGCATATTTACCGGAAGCCGGGGTATTCCGGAGCTGATTTCAGTTGCTGCAGTAATAGCTATCCACCTGTGGAAAAGACAGATGCTCCTTTCCATTGCAGCCGGAACTGTAATTTATATGGTTTTGGTGCAATTGGTGTTCTAAAAACAGGCTCTTTGTCAATTGTTAGGTTCAGTAAATCTTAGCATTGAAAAAGGTGCAAAAAATGAATTTAAGATGGGCTGTTAAGCTTATATCAGCTTAACAGCCCATTAATATTTGTATAACTACAATGAATAATTTTTACTATATTAGCCCCATTGCAGAGAAAGGTATGACAAGAATCGGTATAAGGATTATACACAACAGCATTCCAAAGACCGTAATTAGCCAATTTCCTTTGATACAGTCTGAAAAAGTGTAATGACTGTTGATTGGAAAGGGTCACTGTTAACACGACCGGATGTTATAGTAATAACGTTTTGATTAGGGGAAAAACCTAATTCTTCCGCCAGGGTTTCCCAGTTAATTTCTGAACAGACCTGGTCATTTTCCGGTGCAACAGCACGAAACATTTGACCGTGGGTAGACATGTCTGTTGAACCAACTAATGAACCTGCTACATTTCGAATAAGCATGCGGTAGAAGCGGCCGATAGATATATTGGGTTGGGAACCGGGCCGTTGATGTCCCACTTTATAATTGAAACCCAGCTGGTCACGTATTGGTCCATTTAACACTATTATTGCTTCCCATCCTGGTGTTGCACCTGAATCTTTAACATTGAAATGAGGATCTGATACAACTTCAGCAATGGCAACTAAAATAGGCATATACTCTGGCCGGCAGCCTGACATAACGCCATTTACTGCAACTTTCCATATGGTACAGTTTCCCATGAAAGGCTCAAGAATACCAATAACTTCATTAGGGGCACGATCGGTAAATTTTAAAAATTCATCAATTTTTTCTAAGGTCGGGGGTATGATAGGAAGTCCGTCCGACCAATTATTTTTGTTAAAATAGCTTTGTATATCTTCCTGTGTTCCTTCAAAAATAATATCTCTATCATCAGGAACACGTTTTTTAATCTTTGACTTGCTTTTTATGGGTTTGGTCAAAGCATCAATAATTCTTGGAACTATCTTTTCTACGATATTTTTTTCAATTGTATCTGTATCATCCAATGCAATGGCAGATGGATATTCAACAATTCGTAAATCCGGAAAACCTGCACTTTGAGTAATGTTGTTAACCATAAATGTAAATCCAGTACAGACAATTCCAACTGCGGGTATTCCTGTTTTTTCAACTAATATACTTGCCCGCGCAACTGCGGGTGCACAGGACCCTCAGCATCCGTTTCCTACTATGGCTGCATCACATCCGATAGCTTTAAGTTTTTCAGGTATAGAAGCCAACACTTTTTCACTAAATGAAGGATCGTGAAAGTTGCCAAAATATTCAAAGTCTACAAATTTTATATCAGGGCAGAATTTCTTAATTTCTCTTTGAATAATTGGAAATGTTTCATCGCCTCTAAAAGCATAATTCCATAACAGAGCAATTGTTTTCCCATTAAGATTCGGTAATGAAGCAGTTGCTTTTGAATCTTGTACTGATTGAACACTGACAGGATACACTACTTTGATATTTTCCATAATTGTTGTCACTCCTTTTACTAGAAGTAAAGTCGAAATGCTAATAAAATATCAAACAAGCTTTCTTTTTACATCTTATAATATATTATTACTTTGTCTTCTGAAGACGATTCCTAGGTAGCTATATTTTAATCCCTTGTTATTATATAGTCAAATTGGAAGTTTTATTATATCCATAGACGAATAGCTATCAGCAGTCTGATTATAATGAAAAGACTATTAGAATTCTAAAGATGGAGTGTTTGACGATTGGGTTTAATTGTGGTAGGATGTTAGCCATAGCAATAAATAAACTAACTTGATGAAGCTTAAAAATGGTTATATTGAATAGGGAGAAATTACATGAATAGTCCACTTTTAAAATATTTTATGGTTGTAGCTCAGAAGGAACATATGACCAATGCCGCCATTCAATTAAATATAACTCAGCCATCCCTATCAGCTGCCATACGCAGATTAGAAACTGAGATAGGCTTTGAACTATTTAATCGAACACGTCGAGGAATTCAGTTAAATGATTATGGAAAAATATTCCTTGAAGGAGTTATAGCTGCTGATAATATAATGAACTCTTGTTTAACTGAAATGGAAGAATTGAAGCGTAGTTCGATTGATTTTATTCGATTGGAGTGTTCAAATTCACCTACAAACTCTCAATTTATAGATGAACTTTTAGACATGGGAATAAATCTAAAGGTAGACTATGTATCTAATGATTGGGAGGATAAACTTGTTACAAACAACTGTGATTTTGTTATTACAGTTGGAAAATCAAAGCACAATAGTGTTGAATGGGAATTGCTTCGCTGTCAAAAATTGGCATTGGTGTGCGGCAGAAATCATCCCTTGGTCAATATACATTCAATTACAACTAAAGATCTGTTTCATTATTCATTTTGCTCTACGGATGCTCCTCATTCACTCATTAATGTTGTGAAAGATCAGTATCCGGTATATGATTTTACTTCACGAATAACATTTCTTGGTCGAAGCTCTGCTGATATGATCAAAGCAATTTGTACCGATAAATATATTGGATTAATGGTGAGGCGGAACCTTCCGAATCATGAGGATATTGTCGTTTTGCCTGTTGAAGATTTTGATGTTTCATTGCCTATTTTTCTTTATTGGAGAAAAAGTAATAATAGAAGTGCATCTCATAAATTTGTGCAAAAGACCATAATCAACTATTATCAGGGACTCCAAGATGATTAAAATATGATACAGCAGTTTCCACTACAGAAACTGCTGTCTTTTTAATGCGGATAACAGGATTTGAACCTGCACAGGTTGCCCCACACGGACCTGAACCGTGCGCGTCTGCCAATTCCGCCACATCCGCATATCACTGAATTATGGTACCATAAATTAATATTTTTATCAAGAAATTTTTTTATTATCCTCTTAGGGCGGCAATCAATGCATTTGGATTCAATAATAAATTTATTCCATCATCTATGGACTTAACCATTATGTCGGCTTCTGCCAAAAGCTTGGCACACATCCCTTCATTTTCCAGGACGGCTATTGAAAGGGCTGCAGCTTTAAACATTTTTATATCGTTATAGCCGTTGCCGAAACAAACCGTATTATCTTTTCCCAGCTCTTCAACTATTTTCCCCTTATAATCTGCTGCCTTATCATTAGGAAAGGTTTTAACTGTTAATTTAAGATCCCGGCATTCCATGGATGCAGAACCGTAGGTGTCGGCTGTGAGAACATATATATCTGCCATATTTGATAAAATTGACAGCTTTTCTATAATGGATGATATGATTTTACCATTAACAGCAATGGTTCCGTTGTAGTCAAATACTATATTTTCTAATCTGTATTCACATCTTCCCGGTACCTTTATATTTATCATACAGCACCTCCAAATTAATAATATAAGCTGTTCAAATATTTCCACATCATATTTTTTTGATTATCTTTCCTTCTTCCCTGAAAATGTGCCGCATTCTACCCTGAATTTTTTTGGGGACACCTTCTTAATTTTCCCCCAAAGACTCTTATTTTGGTACATTCCACTGTCGCCTGTATCCCAGTAGAGAATGTTTTACAATAGTGGTGTGACCTATAGCTCTGTCGGGGTATCTTATTCATTTTTTAATTAAATAAGAGGGTTTGCCCCTCATCTATATTGGTATTCTTATATCGTCCTTAAAAATAGCGAAGTATCCCATTAGGCATGAGATTCTTCTGCTTTATA
>CAZAYQ010000040.1:0-12082 GCA_964489345.1 uncultured Clostridia bacterium
TCTTGTCAGAAGCGGCTTTGTTGAAGTTATCCCATAAGTCAATCATGCCGTTGTCATAATCATGATTGCCGGGCATAAGCAGGACGCATTCACCTTGAAAATTGTTTAATGCAGTCATTACCCTGTCTTTGCTTCTTTTATCTATTCCCGTAATTTTGTCAAACAAGTCGCCTGCAATAACAAACAAATTGCATTTTTCTTCATTGGCAAGTTTTATCATATTATCCATCACATCCAGCCTTGCATCCTGGAGGTAACCTTTCACAGGTTCCGGATAATTGCTGAATTTCATTCCAATGTGTACATCTGCTGTATGAAAAATCTTAATCATTTTTTCACCTCTCTTGTTTTAGGGACGGTTCTTTTTGTTTTGGGGACGGTTCTTTTTGTTTAAGAATAATCCGCCAATCGCACCACTGATTAAATTCTCTCTTCAATCCATTCCTTCAAAATAATGGCATGGTTATATTCTTCATTTTTAGCGGCATACAATAGAGTAACATTGCCTTTATTTAATTTTTCTTTTATCAGGTTAATAAATTCTACAGCATGTTCATTGTTGTCCAGTTCGAAATTATACCTTATTTTGAATTCTCCCATTGTATCCGGGTCATGTTTAAATGTTTTTCGCAGTTCGGTGCTTGGGGTAATTTCCTTTGCCCATTTATCAATATGAATATTTTCTTTTCTTATACCCCTAGGCCAAAGGCGGTCTACCAGTATTCTGTAACCGTCATCTTCTGAGGAGTCTGCATATACTCTTTTAATTTTTATTTCCTTCATGTAATCACCTCTTTTGTTTACTCACCGGTGCCAGGCAGCTTAAGCCATTCTTCCACTGCTTTTCTTGCTTGTTCAGATGTAAGAGGGGTTTTTACATCAGTTTTAATAAAGAATGTGTCTGTTACTTTTCCGCCCTTTTCCTCAACACGTGCTGAAATAGAATTATATACTAAATCATGCGCTTTATCATATGTCTGGGTAACGAAAATATATACATTTTTCTCTGTGAAATCTGAGCGGCTGAGAAATGCATTGATAGGTGTTGAAGTTTTCCCTGCCCAAACAGGAGAGCCTATAAAGATATTATCGTAATCTTCCAAATCAAAATCAATTGGTTTGATTTTTCCTTCTTTTCCTATTGCCGCTGAAAATCCGGCCCAAAAGAAGCTGATTCTCCTTTTTAGCTCAATTTTTTTGATGTCGCCGTCAACTACTTTTGCTATTTCCTTTGCTACAGTTTCCGTATTGCCTGTTTTTGAATAATATACAACTAAATTTTTCATTGCTGCCCCCTGTTTTTATTTAATATTAACTTCCAAAATTTATATGTTAATTATATACCCAAAGCTTCATCTTATACAACTTATTTTTGGGGACGGTTCTTTTTGTTCCCATCCAGCAAACATATGTAGCAATTTCAGGAACAAAAAGAACCGTCCCCAAAACAAAAAGAACCGTCCCCAAAAACCAAAAATTTTGCAATACAGGTTTAAATTTGGAATACGGGGGTAATATGAAAAAGAAACTAATTTTATTGTTTTTAACATTGATAATGGTAATCTTTTTATTGGCATGTGTGAATAATACAAACAACGATTTAGATAATAATGAATTAAATGTGAACAATATTAATCAAACAGGAAAGGATGATGATTTGATGAATGAAGAATTAAAGGGTAATAAATTAATTTACCTTGCAGGAGGCTGTTTCTGGGGTACTGAAAAGTATCTAAGTTTGGTAAAGGGAGTAGTGGAAACTGAGGTTGGATACGCAAACGGCAATACTGAAAACCCTTCGTATGAGGATGTCTGCAGGAGGAATACCGGTCATGCGGAGGCTGTTAAGCTTGTATACGATCCGGAAATTATTGATTTGGAAAATTTGCTGAAACTGTTTTACAAGGCTATTGACCCGGTAGCCGTAAACAGACAAGGCTATGATATAGGAACACAGTATCGTACAGGCGTTTATTATGTTGATAAAGAAGATGAGGCTGTAATTAATGCATCCCTGGAAGAATTGCAGAAAGATTATTCTTTGCCCTTGGCAGTAGAGGTTGTTGAGCTTAAGAATTATTATGCAGCTGAGGAATACCACCAAAAGTATTTGGACAAAAATCCTGGCGGATACTGCCATATTGGCGAACTTGAGTTTTATGAACTTGAGCAGGCTCAAAAGCATGCCAGATATAAGGTTAAGTCGCAGAAGGAATTAGAGATGACACTGACGGAAATGCAGTATAATGTTACTCAAAACAGTGCAACGGAGCCCCCCTTTGACAATGAATATTTCGATAATTTTGAAGAAGGCATTTATATAGATATTACTTCAGGAGAGCCTCTGTTTACATCCAAGGACAAGTTCGAATCAGGGTGCGGATGGCCCAGTTTCTCAAAACCCATTGACGAAGAAGTTGTTGAAGAAAAAAGCGATTTAAGTTTCGGCATGGCAAGAACAGAGGTTAGGACAGCAAACAGTAATTCCCATTTAGGCCATGTATTCAAGGACGGTCCCAAAGAATCAGGAGGCTTGAGATACTGCATCAACAGTGCTTCATTGGAATTCATTCCAAAAGGGGAAATGGAAGCAAAAGGATACAAAGACCTGCTTTATTTGTTTGAGTAATATTCTATAAGTTTTTAGGGACGGTTCTTTTTGTAAAAGAACCGTCCCTAAATTATATTATATCTTCAATTTTTCTATATTCTATATCGTATCCGAAAAATCTTGGTCCGAACAATTCTATTGCCTCTTTAGTTCTCCATTCATCAAATGCTTTTAATACAAAGACTGTTACCTTCATTCCTCTTTTACCGTTAGGATTTATAAGAGGCATCTTTTCATCCTTTATATAGATATTTATTGAATCAGGGGCAGTAGCAAATACGTGACCGTTTTTCCAGGACATTATATACTCATTTTGATACCATATATTTAAATTCTGCCCTTCATAGCTGTCTTCCCCTTTAATATATAAGTTACCAAATGTAAATCCGTCCCTGTCTTCCCAGTCTGCTTCTTTTATTTCGCCTTCAAATACAACATAACCGTTAAATTTCTCAGTAATATCGTATGTAAAGTTCCTGCCTTCTTCATTTGCAGCCCTTGCTGTTTTTCCAATTTCAAGGCAGTAGCTTATGGTATTTTTAATCAAAGCATTTTTTAAATCTTTCCAAAGCCCCGGATGGTCAACTACTCCAACAGAATTAAAACTTGCAACTGCTGTCTGGCGGGCTAAAACTTCCGCCCTGTCGTGGTTGGCGGTGCTTGTAATAACCATTGAATCACCAAAGACATTTGCAAGTCCCATGGGAGTTATGGGCACATTGTTTAAAAAGAATGTTGTGTGCTGTAAGCATGGAACGCTCCTTCCTGCCGGGTCAGCATCAATTATGGGTTTTCCCAATCTTGCTGCCACATTTAAAGCTGCCGCAGTGTTTCCTCCGCCAAGCTCGGTTGCTATAACACCATAGAATTTCTTCCCTAAGTAGTCTTCCAAAACCCTAATTGCTCTTACTTCTTTTGCTTCTTGTATTTTAGGCAGGGCATCGTATGCTTTTTTTTGTTCTTTAGTAAGCTCTCCTATTGACCCGCACGTATAAGGACTTCCTATTAATGCATCGTCTGGTATTTCATCTGTTTCTGCCAACATGAATTCAAAGCCTTCATCATAAGTCTTGTCAACTAATTCAATTCCATCCTTTAGACTCCCGCCGCCGCCGGTTCCAACTATTGCAGCTCCAAGCAATATATCATGTAATTCTTGTTTCGTAAGTTTTTTCATTTCAATACCCTCTTGAATATTTTATTTTCATAAGCTTTTAATTCCGGATGAATAAATTTTCCTTTATCCAATACTTGAACATCGTCTAACCACACTGAAGCCTTTAAGCATATTCCATCACAGTGTGATTTAGCATCCTGGCCAAGTGGAGGTGCATCTATAGGGCTTACATAACCTATACCCCATTCGACGCAGCCCCACACTCTTTCATCTTCAACAATATCGCCTGTCAGCTTGGCACCGGGATTCAAGCCGTATGCCATATGGGCAAGTTTAAACATATTGGGGTCATTGAAGCTTTCCAGCCAGCTCTCAAACTGCTCGGCTTGGATGCCGCCTTCAACTTTTACTATTTTGCTGTTTTCTATGGTTAATTTAACAGGAGCATCCAATAATCTGTGGGGCGGAACAAGGGAGCCGTCAAATACAAGGGTTCCTTGAACTGTATTGAATTCGGGAACTATATTTAATTGTCCCGGCATCATATGAATTCCCGGCTTTGAAGCATCCCCGGAATCATTGCAAACCAGATGATTTGGATTTGTTTTAAAAGTCAGCTTGGTTCCATTCGAAGCAGTAACCTTGTAAACCGAAGTTTGTTTGTTCATTTCCGTAAATTTTGTCATGAATTCAGATAATAAAGGGATGTCGATATTGCCTATATTCCTGATCATTAAATCAGGATTCATCTCTACTAAATTAATATATCTTATTTTTTTGTTATCATTGAATGCTATTTCAAATGGAGTTGAATATAAAAGCCATTGTTTGTTATATTCTATCCATACATCTGCATTCTTCAATGCAGCTCCTAAAGCTTCAACAGGCAGATCCACATCTGCAGCTTTGCCAACTCCGCCTGGTGTAGCAGTATATATAACCATAGGTTTCCCGCCTGCTGCATAGACACTTGCTGCTGTTACGTTGACTACCTGCTCAATAGAACTTGTGTCTGCAGTTATTATTACTGTTTCCCCGCTTTTAACCTCAAGCATTTCATTTATTAATCTGTCAGCTGCATTTTGCAATTCGAATCTTAAAATTTTTGCCATCTTTTTCTCCTTAAAAATTTGTATTATTAATTTTATGACAGGCTACTATTCTGCTATCACCTTGTTTTATAGTTTCCGGTTCTTTTGTTTTACAAATATTCTTTGCAAATTGGCAACGGGTATGAAATGTACACCCGGAGGGAGGGTTGATTGAACTTGGAATATTTCCTTCAAGGGTTTTGATGTTTTCTATATCTGTATCAATATCGGGTATTGCAGCAAACAATGCTTCTGTGTAGGGATGCAGCGGATTGTTAAATATTAAGTCAGTTTCACCATATTCGACTAATTTCCCTAAATACATCACCGCAATCTTATCAGACATATAACTTACAACACTTAAATCATGAGATATAACTATATATGTCAAATTAAATTTATCCTTAAGCTCATCTATTAAGCTCAGTATCTGTGCTTGTGATACTACATCTATAGATGACGTGGGCTCATCTAAAACAACTAACTTAGGCATCAGCGATAAGGCTCTTGCTATTGCGATACGCTGTCTTTGACCGCCGCTGAATTCATGGGGGTATTTATACGCTCCTTCCTTCGGCAAGCCTACCATTTCTAAAAGTTCTTCTACTTTTTCTGTTATTTCAAATGAATTCAATTTTGTTTGGACGCTTAAGGGTTCACCGACTATGTCTTTCACAATCATCCGGGGGTTTAATGACCAAAATGGGTCCTGAAATACTATTTGTATGTCTTTTCTTGTTTCCCTCATTTCTTTTTTCCCTAAAGCAAACATATTTTTCCCGTCAAATATAACTTCACCCTCTGTTGGGCTGATTAAATTTAAAACCGTGTTTACAAGGGTTGACTTTCCGCAGCCTGATTCTCCAACAAGTCCCAATACTTCGCCCCTTGCTAAATTTAGCGAAACACCGTCTACCGCCTTAACAAGCTCTGACTTTTGACCTTTAACAGGAAAGCATTTTTTTAAGTTTTTAATTTCTAAAATATTTTCACTCATCATACCCTCCTAATTATCTTCTTTGGCTAAACAGCATTTTACTTTGTGAGTTTCACTGAGCTTTATGTTTTTTTGCTGTGTTCTGCAGCAGTTATCGTTCTTTATTAAGCATTTATTGTAATATATACATGCCTCCCCAGGGCTTTCTTCGTTATGAACAAAGGCTATTTTATTTATATTAATTCTATCCTTCTTAGACCTTGGAATTGCATTAAGCAAAACGAAGGTGTAAGGATGCTTGGGATTTTTCAAAACTTCTTTTGTATTTCCATGTTCTATAATCTCACCTTTATACATAACTGCTGCATTGTCGCAGGTTGAGGATATAAGCCCAGGGTTGTTGGCGATAAATAAGACCGTGACATTCAGGGTGTGCTGTAAGTTTTTAATGAGTTTCAATATACCTGCTTGTATGGTCACATCCAGATTTCGTGTAGGCTCGTCTGCAATTATGAACTCCGCACCACAGCTTAATGCAAGCGCTATAATAACACGTTGCCTCTGGCCTCCTGATAGTTCGTGAGGGTATTTGTCCATAGCTCTTTCAATGTCAGGAAGATCCACTAATTTAAGCATTTCTACAGCTTTATTTTTTGCTTCCTTCTTTTTCATATTTTGATTTTTAACTATTACATTAATAAGCTGCTCACCGACAGTATAAACAGGATTTAAGGTTGACATGGGGTCTTGAAAGATCATTGAGATTTTCTTCCCCCTAATTTCTTTCTCCATTTGTTTGTCGGTTTTTTTTAATAAATCGTCACCCTCAAGCAGTATCTGACCGCTTACTATTTCTCCGGGGGGCATTTCCAACAGTTTGAGAACAGTCAGAGCCAATACTGTCTTGCCTGTTCCACTTTCGCCGATTATACCGTATGCTTCACCCTTATTAATTATAATTTCATCAATATCAAGAACTGTTTTGCTTCCTTCATGTGTTTTAAAATTTACCTTTAAATCTTTAATGTGAAGATATGGTTTTTTGGATTGTGTCATCAACTCGCCTCCTAATTCTTCCTGGTTTTCGGGTCTAAAATTTCTCTTAAACCGTCACCTAACAAGTTAAAAATGAGTACTGTAAAAAATATAGCAAGGCCGGGAAATATACTGTACCACCAAGCATTTAGAAAATAGTTTCTGCTCGTTGAAACCATAAGTCCCCATTCCGGTGTCGGTGCCTGTGCACCAAGCCCCAAAAAACTTAAGGATGCAATTGTTAGTATTACTCCTCCTATATCCATAGAAGCCTGTACTATTATAGGTGCTATACAGTTAGGAATGATATGTTTTAATATAATACTGCCGGAAGGTGTTCCCATAGCCTGAGCAGCTTTTACAAACTGCCTTTCCTTTAAGGAAACTGCCTGACCTCTTACAATGCGTGTGTACCAAGGCCACCAGGATACTGCTATGGCCAATGTTGCATTATTTAAACTGGGACCTAAAAATGCGGCTATTACAATTGCCAGCAGCAAAGGCGGAAAACCTAAGAATATATCTGTAAAGCGCATTAAAAATTCATCTATGAAGCCGCCAAAATATCCCGCAACAGCTCCTATAGGAACTCCGATAAGTATTGCTGCTCCTACTGCCAATACGGCTGTTTTAAGTGATATGCTCGTGCCTATTAAAACTCGTTTGAATATATCTCTTCCAAGCTCATCCGTACCGAATAAATGCACTGATGAAGGAGGCAGGAGCTTTTCCTGCGGATTTGCATCCTGGTTTACATGGATATCTGCCGGCAAAATTATCGGAACCATAATTGCTGTTAATGCAAGCAGAACAACTGCATATAAGGCCAATTTAGTAAGGGCATTTTTCTTGAGCAAATAGATATTTGTTTTAAACTCAGCAAATTTTGTTTTGATTACTTTTCTTGTATTATAACTATTCATAATGCTCCTCCTAGGTCCTTACTCTCGGATCAATCGCAATGATTATATCAGCTATTAAGTTCAATATTATATAAGAAGAGGCTGAAAACAATGTAACACCTATTATTGCGGGATAATCAAATGACATAACAGCGGTTGAAATATAATTCCCTATACCTGGCCAGTTAAATATTGCTTCCACCAAAAATGTGTTAACTAAGGTGTAGCCTATGGATAATGCCAATACTGTTGCAGTTGTTCCCAAGGAATTTTTAAGAGCATATTTCCATAAAATCAAATTATCTTTTAAGCCATATGATTTTGCCGCCTTGATATAGTCCTCTCCCAATATTTCCAATAGCGCCGAACGTGTCATCCTTGCCACCAATCCGATGGGATACAAGGATATTGTAATTGCCGGAAGTACTATATGTTTCAAAGCATCAACGAACAATGTAATATTTCCTGTAATCAATGTATCAAATGTCAGCATACCCGTAATTTTGGGGATTTCATACAAGAGCTTTAATCTTGCATCTATTTGTCCTCCGAGGGGCAGCACTTGAAGCCACCTGTAAAAGATAAGCTGCAAAAACAAAGCTACCCAAAAAGTGGGCAGAGAAACTGCACCTACCGAAAAAAACCTGCAAAAATGGTCCAGCAGCTTGTCTTTTTTCTTGGCAGAGTAGAGTCCCAGCGGTATTCCGATAATTACAGCAAATACTGTCGATATTAACACAAGCTCAAAGGTTGGCGGTATATATGATTTCAACTCATTTATAACAGGTTGTTTTGATCTTAAGGATACTCCCAAATCACCCTGCAGCAAGTTTGTAATATATGTTTGAAATTGAACTGTAAGCGGTTTATCTAAACCAAGTTTTATGGTTGCAGCATCAATCTGCTCCTGAGTTGCCCTTGGTCCAACCCACTGGGCTGCAGGGTTGGAAGGTAATATTCTTGTCAGAAAAAATGTTATTGTTACTACTCCTGCTAAAACCAAAAAACCTAATAATATACGTTTGAAAATATACTTTTTCAAGATTTACTACCTCCAAATCTTAGGGAAAGCATTCCTGCTTTCCCGGATTCTCCACATATGTGGTTATCACTCCCTGTATAAATCATAGAAGAATACAACAAAGGGATAGGAAGGATTGTCTACATGACCTTTCAATGTAGAGGACTTAATCCATACAACACTCTTGTCATATATAAACAAGGCAGGTGTATCTTCCAATAAAATTTCTTGTGATGCTATAAAATCTTGTTCAGCTTCTTCTATATTCGTAGCAGATTTTGCTTGTGCACCGTCTATTAATTCATCAAATTCCAAATTGCTGTAATATGATAAGTTGAATAGGGTCGATTCTTCCGAATGGAACAATGAGTAAAGGTATGAATAAGGAGTTGACAAATCATTCCACCAGTACATTACAAAAATGTCTTGTTGTGTTGACGGATCAGTTCCCATTGCCATATCCCACTGACTTTCCCAAGGCATTGCTCTTATTTCAAGTTCAACACCGATTTTCGACAATTCAGCCTTGAATAATTCAGCCATTTTCTTTTCTGCTTCATCGCCTGTCATGTATGTTAAAAGAAGATTTAATTCTCCTTCTTTTATTCCTGCTTCATCGAGCAATTCTTTTGCTTTGTCTAAATCATAGTTGTATTGGAACAAGTCTTTTGAATGACCCCACATTCCTTCAGGTATTGCACCGTAAGATTGCCGGGCATATCCTCCCATTGCATATTCCACTACATCTTCATAGGGGAGTGCATATGAAAGTGCCTGTCTGACTCTTATATCATTTAATGGCTCTTTTTGCATATTGAAAAATCCCATCAAGTTTGTGAATGAAGGATCAACTTCAACTACTACATTTTCGGAATTTTTTAATGCTTCAACATCCTCTGACGGCAGCTCAGTAGTAATATCAGCTTCACCTGATTCAATCATCTGTCTTCTGGAAGAAGTTTCAGATACCCTTTGAACAATAACTTTTTCAAAATATTTATCTCCCCAGCCCTTCCAGTATCCTTCATTGCGAGTGAGTATTACCTCATCGCCCATTGTACTTTGTTGGAGTTTATATGGACCGGTTCCATTTGCATTTCCTTGTTCAAACCAGTCGTCTGGCTGTTCGCCCAATGATGGGGACATCATAAAAGAAGCATATGGGCAGCTTGCTATTACGTCTATGGGAGCAGGATAGCTTAAAATGAATTCAATCGTAAATTCATCAATAATCTTTATTTCTTCAACCGGATCCCATATAAATGCTGCACCTTGTCCTATTTCTTTTGTTCTTTCAATTGAATATTTTACAGCTTCTGCATTGAAAGATGTCCCATCGTGAAACTCGACGCCTTCTCTCAAATTAAATGTCCACACAAGACCGTCATCACTTTGGCTATAATCAGTTGCTAGTACATTTTCATATTCCTTAGTTGTCGCATTAAATCTTAAGAGCTGCTCATAAATATTGTTCATTACAATAATACCGTTTGAAAACTCAATGCTTGGATCCCAATTAAGCACTGGAATCGCATTATAGGCATAGTACAATACATCCATATCATCAGCTGTAGCGGTTTGGTCCGGACCTGTGCTTTGACTACCACATGATGTTACCGTAGTTAAAATCATTAAAAGTGCCAAAAGTAAGGCTGCTTTTTTCTTCATTCCACTTCCTCCATTTTAAATTATTTTTTTATACAACTCATGTTAAAACCGAATCTCATCTTTTTCGGTCTTCCATAAATAATATACTTCAAATTCCTTATATTTACATTGAATATAATTACAAGACCATCTATATAATTTAATTCAGTAAATATACTATTCTATGTTTTGGGTAACGCTTTCCAAGAGTGTAAGATATCTGATAATTTCAAAAAAATTGTGTTGTGATAACATCTTTTACAATTGCTGTTTTAATATTTTACCTTAAAATTTTATATTTGTCTTTATAATTTTTATAAATAATACCTTGTTTTTTTGTAATATTTATAAATACTCTGGCAATTTTAAATTGTATGTAGTAGAATAGGATAATATAACCCTTGGGAGGAATATAATTGTCAGTAACTATTCAAAATTTATTATCGGTTGATTTATTTAAAGAAGCAGAAGTCGTTGCCGGTAAAGGCGGGTTGAACAACGAGATAGGGAGAATCAATTTCGCAGACTGTCCTATGCCTGATAATATCAGAGACGAAACTCTAAGCGGCTTAATTAAAAAAGGCGACCTTTTCATCAACAGTTTTTATATTGTAAAAGATGATGAGGAAGAGCTGTTCGATGTTATAAGAACTTATATTGACTGTCAGTGTTCAGGAACATTTGTAATCACTGAATATATCAAAAAACTCCCTCAAAAAGCCATTGAACTTTGCAACGAAAATAATTTCCCTGTTGTATTTATAGATCCTGATATACCCTATGCGGATATTATCAAAACTACAATGGAAATGATTCTTGTTGATAAATCTGAAACAATTTATGAAATGAAAATAGAAAAAATACTGGAAAAAGACGCAAGTAAGGAATTTATCATTTCTACTGCCAATGAAATTATAAAGAGCTTCAAAAACTATTATGCTTCTTCTTATACCGAGCTTGATAATTCTTATGGTGCAAGAAAACAAATTCTCATTTCAAATATTAAAAATATTCAAGGTATTGAACCAATAATATATAAAAGTGGAATTTTCTTGTTGATGAACTTTGATGAAATTTCCTCCTTAGATGTATATTACAAACAAATATACCCTATATTAAAAAATTTGATTGCTAACTACCATGTCGGAATAAGCAATTCTTTTACTGAAATCGAAAACTTTAATGATTGTTTGAAGCAATCTATTTTAGCCTATGAAGTATCTCATATAATAAATCATGAACAGGTTTATTATAAAGATGTACATGTTTATAAAATTTTGCATCCTTTAAAAAATTCAAAAGTGCTGAAGGATTTTTACTCTGATATTTTAGAGCCATTAACAGGAGCTGAAGGCAGCAGCGATAAATATGAATTAATCAATACCGTAGAAGCGTATTTGAATTGCGACGGAGACTATAAAAAAACAGCTCTACTTATAAATCAGCATGAAAATACAGTTAGATACAGAATTTCAAAAGCTAAAAGATTATTAAACCTTGAAAATGATAATTTCAAATTTATTGAGCAAGTATCTATAGCATTAAAAATTAAAAATTTGTTAAAGTTATAATTTAGCTTATAAAATATTAATGTATCCAGAAGAAATGCAGAATGATTATTTTGAGCCCTTAGCTTGAATTTTATAGTTTGGTTCAAGGAGGTTTTTCTTTTTTTACTGCTCTCTTGGTATTCCATATTCACAAGGAACAGATATCTGGCA
>CAZAYQ010000041.1:0-11655 GCA_964489345.1 uncultured Clostridia bacterium
TGAAGGGAGACCAATACCTGCACCTTCGTTTTAAAGACGGTTTTAAACCTGATCCCCATTCCCTTAAGCAGATAATGACCATAGGTGCTCCTGCCATGTTTGAGCAGCTATTGATGCGTGCAGGGGTTATTATTTATACAAGAGCAATTGCAGGCCTTGGAACTGTAGCATATGCAGTCCATCAGGTATGCATGAACATTCAAGCCATGTCATTTATGAACGGCCAGGGTTTTGCTGTGTCAGCTACTTCCCTTACAGGTCAAAGCCTGGGTAAAAACCGCCCGGATATGGCTCATGCTTATGTTCACAGAACAAGAAAACTTGGAATGTCTGTTTCAATTATACTGGGAATAATTTTTATATTCTGGGGAGGCAATATTGTCTCCCTCTACAATGACGACCCGTCAATAGTTACACAAGGAGCAAAAATAATGATGTTTGTGGGATTTACCCAGCCCTTGCAGTCCTCACAGTTTATTTTGTCAGGCTCCTTAAGGGGGGCCGGAGATACAAGGGCTACAGCTGTTATTACCTTCTTGACAGTCCTTCTTATAAGGCCTTTTTTAGCAATGTATTTGATAAATGTATGGAATATGGGGCTTGAAGGAGCTTGGTTCGCATTTATAGCTGACCAGACAATACGGTCTGCACTTGTTCTTATCAGGTATAATTCAGGAAAATGGAAAACTATAAAGGTATAACAATAAAGATATAAAGGTATGGGTGCATACCTCTTTATTTGTCTTTTTTTATTAAAACTCTAAGTGCTTCTATTACTGTTGCAATAGCTGCTTCCGTATCGTGCTCCTGGGGGTCTTCAAGGCCCAGCCGTCTTCTTTCCTGATTTGCAACTACAAGTAATACAGACCCTGCTCTTAGCTTTCTGTAAGCTGCCACTGTAAACAATGCAGCAGACTCCATTTCCGATGCCAAAGTCCCCATTTTCAGCCATGCTTCCCATTTATTTCTCAGTTTATAGCCAAGGGGCTTTGATTCAGGTGAGTGCTGTCCGTAAAAGGAGTCCTTGCACTGGACAACACCCACGTGATGTTTTTTATGTAAATTGCCGGCAGCTTCTACCAATGCATTTACAACTTTTAAATCTGCTAGTGCAGGAAATTCTATAGGTGCATATTCTCTGCTTGTACCTTCCATACGAATTGCCCCTGTTGCAATAACCAGATCTCCTCCCATAACGTCAACATTCATGCCCCCGCAGGTACCTGCCCTTATGAATGTATCAGCTCCTATGTTTGCCAATTCTTCCATTGCTATTGCGGCGGAAGGACCGCCGATTCCAGTTGATGTTACGCTTACCTTTACTCCGTCAAGATAGCCGGTATATGTTACATATTCCCTTTTATCTGCAACTAAGACGGGTGAATCAAAATATTTGGCAATTTTAATGCATCTCTTAGGGTCACCGGGCAATATTACATATCTGCCTACATCTCCTTCTTTCATACCTATATGATACTGAGCATCTGAGTATACTGTTCCCATTTATCAACACCTCCATAATTTATTATATCTACATAATATATAAAATGCCGGTAAAGTTCAATATATATTTTGCCGGAGAAAAAGAGGCTGTGCACTGCACGCCTCCATTTAAAATTTGTAGCATTTCTGTATCTATATAATATTTATCTTAAACTAACTGCGGAAAGTCATTTTCCCTCTTATTAACCTTGTCTAAAATAATTCTGCTTATTTCATCAAGGCTCATTGCCCCTATATCCCCTCGCTGTCTTTCCCTTACGGAAACAGTATTGTTTTCAGTTTCTTTTTCCCCTGCAACAAACATATAGGGGATTTTTTGCATCTGGGCTTCTCTTATTTTATAGCCTATTTTTTCTGCTCTTGAGTCTGTCTCAACCCTTATATTAAGTGCATTCAGTTTATTTTCAACACTTTTTGCATAGTCGATGAACTTGTCGGAGATTGGCAGTATCTTTACCTGAACCGGTGCAAGCCAGACAGGGAATGCTCCTGCATACTGCTCAATAAGGATTCCGAAGAATCTTTCAATACTTCCAAATGCTGTTCTGTGAATCATTATAGGTCTGTGTTTTTGTCCGTCTGCCCCCACATATTCCATTTCAAAACGCTGGGGCAGCTGGTAATCAAGCTGAATCGTTCCGCACTGCCAGGTCCTTCCTATACAGTCAGTCAAGTGGAAGTCAATTTTAGGTCCGTAGAAAGCCCCGTCCCCTTCATTAATAACATAGTCTAATTTCAACTCGTCTAATGCTGCTTTAAGTGATGCTTCCGCCAAATCCCAGTCTTTTATTTCTCCCAGGAACTTTTCAGGTCTGGTTGAAAGCTCAAGCTTGTAAGAAAATCCGAATTGTCTGTAAATTTCATCTATTAATTTAATAACACCCTTTATTTCATCCTTTATTTGATCAGGAAGAATATATAAGTGGGCATCATCCTGGGTAAATGCCCTTACCCGCATCAAACCGTGGAGAGCGCCGGATAATTCATGTCTGTGTACTCTTCCTGCTTCTGCAACTCTCATGGGGAAATCCTTATAAGAATGCATGGAATTTTTATATACAAGAATTCCTCCCGGGCAGTTCATGGGCTTAATAGCAAAGTCCTGATCATCTATTGAAGTAAGATACATATTTTCCCTGTAGTTGTACCAATGTCCCGATACCTCCCACAAGTGCTGGTTTAATATCAAAGGAGTTTCTATTTCAACATAACCTGCCTTTTTATGAACTTCCCTCCAATATTTCATAAGCTCATTTTTTACTACAACTCCCTTTGCCAGGAAGAAAGGAAATCCGGGGCCTTCTTCAGACATCATAAAGAGATCCAGTTCCCTCCCAAGCTTTCTATGGTCACGCTTCTTAGCCTCTTCCATCATTTTTAAATAGTCTTCCAGATCCTTTGCCTTTTCAAATGATATGCCATATATTCGCTGAAGCATCTTATTGTTTTCATTTCCTCTCCAGTAAGCTCCTGCAATGCTCAGCAGTTTAAAAGCTTTTGGTTTTTTTGTATTTTCAAGGTGGGGTCCTGCACAAAGGTCAATAAAATCATCATGTTTATAAAATGAAATTACAGCATCTTCAGGCAAGTCTTGAATTAGCTCAACCTTGTAGTCTTCCCCTGCATCTTCCATAAATTTAATTGCTTCTTCTCTTGGAAGTTCAAATCTTTCCAGCTCATATCCCGACTTTACGATTTTCTTCATTTCGGCTTCGATTTTTTCAAAGTCTTCCCGGACAAACCTGTGTTCTAAATCAATATCGTAATAAAAGCCGTTTTCAATTGCAGGTCCTATTGCAAGCTTTGCCTCAGGCCACAGTTTCTTTATAGCATGAGCCATAATATGAGATGAAGTATGCCAGAAAATATCCTTTCCTTCCTTGTCATCAAATTTAAGAAACTTAATATTCCCGTCTTCGTTCAAGGGGGTTTTTAGTCCTGTTGTTTTACGGTTAAATACAGCACCCACTACATTTCTCGCCAGTCCGTCGCTTATGCTTTTTGCAATATCAATTGCTTTTGTTCCTTTTTCATATTCCTTGACACTTTTGTCAGGAAATGTAACTTTAATCATCATAATATCCTCCTAAATAATAAATCCCGCCCTCATGTATAAGGACGAGATATCGTGGTTCCACCTTTTTTGCTTCTCAAGGGATTTAAGGCATCCATACCAAGACATTAGGCATTTGGCTTTCTGTCTTAACTCCGGATTAGTTTTCAAACAGTCATACATGGGAATTTCCACCCTTCTTCCCTCTCTCTTAAGCTGTGTCTGTTTTACTCGATCCATCACAGTTCATTTTGACCTATTATATTACCGGTAATTTTTTTTGTCAACAATAATTTTATTATGACGCAATTATAAATGACAAGCCTTAAATATTTACACTTCACCGGTCATAAACAAATGTCAATTCCGTTTCTTTCTCTTCCAAAATGATTTGTCAGCTGATGATTTTTCTCTTGAAAATCTTGATTTCTTTTCCTTTGATAATTCTACGACAACATCCATTCCTTTTATCCGGGACCGGTTCATTCTGTCAAGAATCCGGTGCTTATGGTCTTTTGAAGCAGTAAAGAATGAAAAATTGTCCAATACTTCTATTTCGCCTATATCATATCCCGGAATATCGCACTCTCCAGCCACTGCCCCCAAAATATCCCCCGGCCTTATGCCCTGCTTTTTACCGAGATTAACATGGAATCTTTCTGTGTTTTCAAGCTTGACCGGTCCTCTTTTTTTTCTTTCCACTATTACGTCATTTAAATCTCTTTCTTCAGACAAGTCAAATTTAACCAGTTTTTTAATCATAGCAGCAATTACAGTTTCTGCATCATAGCCCTTATCCATAAGTTTCCCTGCCAATTCCCTGTTCTCTCCCAGGTCGCCGCCTTCAATCGCACCAACAATGCCCCTTATAAATTTATCCTGCTTAACTTCATTTACCCTGTCCACTGTAGGTATGGTCCTTTTCCGGATGGATTTTTTTGTGTATTTTTCTATGTCCTCAATTTTTCTTAATTCTTTTGCACTTGCCAGGGTAAATGATGCTCCTTCTCTTCCTGCCCTTCCCGTCCTGCCTATACGGTGGACATAGTAGTCTTCCTTTGAAGGAACTTCATAATTAATCACAAGTTCCACCTCCTTGATGTCAAGTCCCCTTGCAGCCACATCAGTAGCAATGAGTATCTCAATAAGGCCGTTGTTAAACTTGTTCAAGGTATCCAGTCTTTGGGACTGCTTTATGTCTCCATGAATTTTATCGCAGTTATATCCCTTGTCAATAAGCTGGTCATACAATTCATCAACTGCCCTTTTAGTATTGCAAAACACCAGTGTGAGCTTTGGAGTATATGTGTCGATAAGCCTAGCCAAGGCTTCAACCTTATCCGAATGCTTAACCAAAAAATAAGATTGCTTAACTTCCTTGGCAGTTATTCCTTCCCTTAAAACCTTTATTGATACCGGAGAATTAAGAAATTTCTTAATAATCTTTTTCATATCATCAGGAATTGTTGCAGAAAACAAAAGTGATTGAACAGGATGGCCAATTTTGCTTAAAATAAGCTCAATATCTTCTCTAAAGCCCATTTTAAGCATTTCATCAGCTTCGTCCAAAACAGCTATCCTAAGTTCTTCAAGCTTTATTACGCGTCTGTCAAGTAAATCTATAATTCTGCCGGGAGTTCCAACAATAATCTGAGCTCCTCCCTTCAGCTTGTTTATCTGGTCCTTTATATCTGCTCCACCGTAAACAGTCACCGTCTTAATGCCATCCATATATTTGCCGATTTTCCTTATTTCATTGGCAACCTGGACAGCCAGCTCTCTTGTAGGAAGCACTACCATCGCTTGGGGCATCCTTAATTCCTTATCTGTTTTCTCCAGTATGGGAATTGCATATGCTGCTGTTTTTCCTGTTCCTGTGTTAGACTGCCCTACAATATCTTTTCCTTCTAATATTAAAGGTATTGCCTCCTGCTGGATTTGTGTGCTTTCTTCGAAGCCCATATCGTCTAAAGCTCTTTGAATGTTGTCATTCAATACTACATTTTCAATTTTCATTAATTTATCGTCCTCGTTCTTTTTTATCAACTTCTGATTATACTATGTAAGTATTGTAAATACAACCATTATTTAAAGAAATCTAAACCCTGTTTTTTTTAAAATGCCTAAACTCTGCTTATTAGGGGTATGGTGACACACCTGTAAAGGCCGGGTGACTCTTTGCAAGAAAGCTTTTGAAAGAAATGTCTCCAGACAAGCAGCAATTTAATTATAGTATTGCTCATAATTCAAGATTATATTATAATTAAGAAACTCAAATATTTATAAATGGAGGCAGTATGAAAATTCGATATATTTACCACTCTTGTTTTTTAATAGAAACTGCGAATTCATTTCTACTGTTTGATTATTTCAAGCATAGAAACGATAAAGACGGTTTTGATTTCGAAAAATTGCTTAATGATATAATTGCCGGCCCTAAAGCTCTTTATATATTCAGCTCTCACTCACACCAGGACCATTTTTCTTATAATGTTTTCACCTGGATAAATAAAAAGCCAAACACTTATTACATATTGTCATCTGACATTAAAATATATAACAGAATTGAAAATTCATATGTAGTGAGACCCGGGGACCAGCTTTCAATCAACGAAATAAAGCTGAATACTTTTGGGTCTACTGATGAAGGTGTAAGCTTTATGGTCAATATAGAAGGTCTTAATGTATTTCATGCCGGTGATTTAAACTGGTGGAAATGGTATGATGATACACCCGAAGAAGGAAAAGCCATGGAAAATGCTTTTAAAGCTATTGTTCAAGACATATCAAATCTCGGAGTTAAAATTGATGCTGCTTTCTTCCCTGTTGACAGCAGGCTGGAATTAAATTATTTGTGCGGCGGTCAGTATTTTATTGAAGTGTTAAAGCCAAAGCTTTTTTTCCCCATGCATTTTTGGGATAAATATGAAACAGTAACGGATTTTAAGAAGGCAATGTCTGGGCACAACACGAATATAATTGAAATAAAACACCCTAATGAAATATTGTATGCAAATATATAATACATAATCTATTTTTCAGTGCATAATATTTTACTAACAGTTTTTGTATCAAGGGGGGAGTTTTAGTGAAAGTAACTATAACCAGCGAAAGCGGAGATTGGAAGGAAATGCTCTATACCAAGGATATAGTTTCATATGATGTGAAAAATCAGGAAATACTGGACTTTTTCATACAATTAGGCGATGCTTACACTAATAGTGATACGATTGATGATATGTTTGAATGCTTGTACAATTTGATTAATTACGGATATCTTTATACAGATGATAATGAAGATGATAATTATTTTGATGATTTTGACTATGATGAAGACTATTTTGATTTTGATGATGAAGAAGAAGGCTTTATTTCTCAGGACGGCTTTAAATTGATTAAAACAGAAGTTGAGTATTATGTTGATGATGAATTGGTTACAAAAGATGAATACGACGATGCCTGGGATGACAGAATCGGTTATCTGGGCTCTTCAAACTGGGAAGAAAAAGGTCTTACAATTATCAATTCCGAAACCGACGAAGTAATTTTTTTAGGTAAAATGTCATAAAAATGCCCTAACCCCATTTCTTGGAAAAAACACTCTGAGAAATGGGTAGAATCGGGGACATTCCTTCAAAAGCTATCCCGCAGAGAGTTACTCAATTTTGAAGGTGTGTCCCCATACATATTTACTAATCTTCATCAAATTTCAGCACAGCCAGGAATGCTTCCTGCGGAACTTCCACCATGCCTATTTGTCTCATTCGTTTCTTGCCTTCTTTTTGCTTCTCTAAAAGCTTTTTCTTTCTTGTGATGTCCCCGCCGTAGCATTTTGCAAGAACGTCCTTTCTAAGGGCTTTTACGGTCTCTCTGGCAATTATTTTATTGCCTATGGCAGCTTGAAGAGGCACTGCAAACAAATGTCTTGGAATTACTTCCCTCAGTCTTTCAACTATTCCTCTTCCTCTCTCATAAGCTTTATCTTCATGAACAATTATTGAAAATGCATCTACCAGCTCCGTGTTTATTAAAATATCCATTTTTACCAATTCAGACCTTACATAGCCGTCAAGTTCATAATCCAGAGATGCATACCCTCTTGTTTTAGATTTTAATGCATCGAAGAAATCATAAATCACTTCATTTAAAGGTAATTTATAATGGAGGATAACTCTTTTTGCTTCCATGTATTCCATATTTACAAATGTACCCCTGCGTTTTTGGCAAAGCTCCATAATTGCCCCCACATGCTCTGTGGGACTCATTATTGAAGCAGCCACTATGGGCTCTTCCATATATTCAATTTCCTGGACCGGGGGCATATTTGTAGGATTTTGCAATATCATCATTTCCCCGTTAGTTTTATATACCTTGTATATTACGCTTGGAGTTGTTGCTATAATACTTAAATCAAATTCCCTCTCCAGCCTTTCCTGGATTATTTCCATGTGAAGAAGACCTAAAAATCCGCATCTGAAACCAAATCCCAAGGCAACCGAGGTTTCCGGCTCATAAGTCAAGGAAGCATCATTTACCTGAAGCTTTTCAAGTGCATCTCTGACACTGTTGTATTCTTCCCCCTCTGCCGGATAAATGCCGCAAAAAACCATGGATGTAACTTTTTTATAGCCGGGCAGCGGCTCTTTTGCAGGATTTGCACTGTTTGTGATCGTATCCCCCACCTGACAGCTTTTAACTTCCTTCATGCTGGCACACAAATAACCCACATCTCCCGAATAAAGGCCGGATACAGGCTTCTGGAAGGGTGAAATTATGCCAGTCTCCGTGACATCAAAGGTTTTGCCTGTTGACATCATTTTTATTTTATCTCCCTTTTTAACCTGGCCTTCCTTGATTCTTATATATGCCACTACACCCCTGTAGCTGTCATAGTAAGAATCAAATACCAGAGCTTTTAAGGGGGCATCTTCATCGCCTGTTGGCGGCGGAACCTTTTTTACTATTGCTTCTAAAACTTGTTCGATATTTGTATTTTCCTTTGCCGAAATAAGCGGGGCATCAGAGCAGTCAAGACCTATTACATCCTCTATTTCCTGCTTTATTTCATCAGGCCTTGCGCTTATCAAATCAATTTTATTGATTACGGGAACTATTTCAAGGTCCTGGTCCAATGCCAGGTAGACATTTGCCAATGTCTGGGCTTCAATGCCCTGGGCAGCATCCACAACCAGGACAGCCCCTTCGCATGCAGCCAGGCTCCTTGAAACCTCATAGTTGAAATCCACATGTCCCGGAGTATCTATCAAATTGAGGGTGTAGCTATGTCCGTCCTGCGCCTTGTACAATAAGCTCATGGTTTGAAGCTTAATTGTAATCCCTCTTTCCCTTTCCAGGTCCATATTGTCCAAAACCTGATCCTGCATCTGCCTTGGAGTAAGAAGCCCGGTGTTTTCTATTAACCTGTCTGCCAGTGTCGATTTCCCATGGTCTATATGAGCAATTATCGAAAAGTTTCTTATATATTTTTTTCTGTCCAAAAAAATGAACCCTCCTAAATTTAAACTAAGGGTATTATATCAAATGTTTATGTAAATGTAAAATTATTATTTGTCTATATTAATGAATTTCGTTTATATACTCGTATAATATTTCTGTTAACAGGTCAGCTGTATATTCAATTTCTTCATATGTATTCAAGGTGCATCCAAGCTCGATGAGTAAAGAATAATCTGACAAGTATTGATTAAAATATGCACCTTCTCTTATAATTATCTTTCTGAAAAGTCCCGGATACATTTCATATGCTATATCATATAGTTTTCCTGCATTTTCCTTCAGCACTCCTGCATTTTGATTTTTATTGCCTACGACCAGGGTGCAGGTTGCAGCATTTTTACCGTTAATTTCTCTTGTTTTAACCTCCGAAAGGATTGCTTCGTAATTGGAATTTTCTTCAGCACCGTCACGATGCAAATCGATTAATACATTTTTTTTGCTGCCGGATAATACCTGACTGACTGCATAGTTTGAATTAGCATAGGATGTCTTGTAATCAGGATAATCATTGTAATCCTTTAAGTGGATATTCTTAATACCCTTATTAAGAAGATTGTTTGAAATTTTCGTACCAATTCCCAAAATATTCAAATTTTCGTCCAATGACCTGTAATTTGCGTCATATGATGATTGAAAGGCTTCTGTTCCATGGGTGTGAAATAACACAATATTTAAGCCGTCAAGATCAGAAGCTGTTTTAAGAAATAGTTTTCTTCTGGGGGAAGAACTTCTTGATGTTGGCTGAACAACTTTAAAGAAACTCTCTTTTCTGTCATTTGCCAGATATACCTCATCATTGGATACAGGTTCATAAGAGCCCTCCTTAAAAATTTCCAGATCCTCCTTGGGCTCTTGGCTTAAAATTGTTTTAAAAAATCCGTTTTTATGAGATTGAGGCTCAATGTTCTCGATTATATCCACCTCATCACTCTTTTTCTCCTTAAAAGTCTTTTCCAAAAAAATGTTGAAGTAGGACATAAACCTGTCAAACGTGTTTAACTCGTCTTCTTTGCCGCTTGCATTATACTTAATTGAAATTGTTGTAATATCCTTGCCTGTCTTTCTTTGCTCAGATAAATTATAAACAAAACTGTAGCCTAAAAAAAGTGCTGTCAAACATAAAATAGACAACACAATGTAAAATGACCTGCCGCTCTTGTTTTTTCTTCGTCTCTTCATGATCTCAACTCCACATATTTTCTCTTTGTAATATACTACTCCATAAAATATCTAAAAAGTAATATATTAATGTATATGTGTATTGTTTCCTGAATAACACTCTTAATTTTTACAATTATATTACGAATTTACATATCCGGGATGTACCGCCCTGTTTATTGACTCTGCCAATAAAGCAGACAAGGAATCGATTATTTCATCCACATAGCTTGGGGTTACAATAGATTCTCCATACATGGGGCTTAAAATTTCCTTTATGAATACATGTTTTTCATTGTATTCCAAATCGCTTAATATTCCCATAATCTGACCTATGTCGTCAGTTTTATCCTTTAGAGTTTCCTCCATCAATTCAATTGTATCATTGACAATAGTAGCTGTATCAACTACAGTCGGTATTCCCAATGCAATTACTTTTGTGCCTATGGTCTCTTTATTCAGCGAGCCCTGCATATTTCCTATACCTGACCCGGGCTCTATACCTGCATCCGTTATTTGTACAACTGCACAAAGTCTTCTCATTTTCCGGGAAGCCAAAGCATCTATTATTATTAACAATGAAGGTTTGGTTTTTTCAACAACACCGGCTATTGTATCTACAGTTTCAATTCCTGTAGTGCCAAGCACCCCAGGCTCCAATATTGAAACTTCATTGAAGTCCTCATCGTATTCTTTTTTGTAGGCCTTGAAATACTGTCCTGTTACTTTAATTTTATCGAGAGTTTTAGGTCCCAAGGCATCAGCAGTAATATTTCTGTTTCCCAATCCCACCACCAGAACCTTGCCCCTGTCAAGTTCTGCTATATCTCTTATAGCCTTTGACAATATATCAATTACTTCATTTCTTGATTTTTCTGAAAGAAGTTTTAAACTTTTTGTTTCATAGCTGATATACCTTCCCATTTTCTTGCCTACAGTTTTTTCTGCTTCCTCATCTCTTATTTCAAGTTCTACGACCTCACCATGGCTGTAATCGCGGGTTTTTAAAGTTATGCCCTGAACCTTTGCGGCAAGAGATTCATTTGCTTCATACGCCAAATCTGTTCTATACATCATAATTCCTCCTATGATAAAACGCTTCCACTATCACTAAACTATTAATAATTCAATGTGTTTAAGTTATTATAGTTTTTTTTGAATTATTTATTCTTTTTACTTGATTTTTGTATTCAAAGTCTGTATAATTGATTTGCTGTCTAAGATGCCCTAACCCAATTTTTCAGAGTGTTTTTTCTGAAAAATTGATGGTAGGTCATTCGCAACGAATTCCCAATGTATGCGACCAAAGAGAGCAAATACATTGGTGAATGAGACTGCGAGAATAAGTGTTGGTGAATGAGACTGCTAAAATAAGTGTTGGTGAATGAGACTGCTAAATGCTGTAATAGATAAGTCTAAGCTAA
>CAZAYQ010000042.1:0-11380 GCA_964489345.1 uncultured Clostridia bacterium
ACCTACCATCAATTTCTTTCTCCCTCTGGTCGAAGAAATTGGGTTAGGTCATAAATAATCGCCTCTCAGCATAAGCTAAGAGGCGAATAACGCGTTACCACTCTTTTTTTGCACATATTTCACAATATGTGCCTCAACGGGTTCAATAAAACCTTGTATTATAACGTATACTCACGTCGTACCCTGACAAACGCTCAGGTACAAAGCTCCAAGGCCATGTTCATTTCAAACCAGTCCCCGGCTTCCACCATGCGCCGGTTCTCTATATCATGATTTTAAAACTACTCTTCTTTTCATCGCTTAAGTTATTTATGTGCTTATAAAAGCATGGTTTTTATGTTTTCCTGCAATAGATAAACTATACATAAATAACTTATTTTTGTCAACTAAAAAATTAGTTTAATGCATTTGACTATAGCAGCAATTATGCCGATTATTATAGCAGGAATAAGCAAAAGTCCTATTCCAAGCGGAATCAATGCGAGAATCACAATAAAGCCGATTATTGCCCCTAAAAATGTGAAGACAAAATTAAACAGCACAACACCGACTTTTAACGCTGCTGCAATAAATACAATAAATATAAATAAACCAATCAGAATATCCATATATCCAACCTCCATACATCACTAATATCCAATGATATAGATATGAGGGATGTCCCCTGCTATCTCCATACTTTCATAATAGACTTAAATAATTCAAAATCGATTAATGTTAAATTAAAAAATGATTAGAAATGGAAGTTTAATTAAGAAATTTTTCCTGTATTCAGATATCAAAATATGACTTTAATCGGGGAACAAAATATCTGTCAGCTCTTCATAAAGTTTTCTATGTCATCGACTGTCTTGATTATATCCTTTGATAAATTAATTATTCCCTTTTTTGTAACCCACACATTATCTTCAATTCTTATGCCTGTTCCTTCTTCTTTTATATAAAGACCCGGCTCAACAGTGTAAACATTGTTTTCCCGGATTGTTTTATCTCTTCTTCTTAAATCATGAACATCCAGCCCCAGGGGATGACCAATGCTGTGATAGTAGTATCTGTCAACCTCTGAATCATCCTTGATCAGCTTAAGCATCTTTAATCCCTTGGCAAAATACTCCTTTACCTTATTGTTTACATAATTTTCTGATGCTCCCACATGCATTGCTTCAATTGCAACATTTTGTGCTTCCAAAACAAGCTTGTAAATATCTTTTTGCCTTTTGGTAAATTTGCCGCCCACAGGATATGTCCTTGTAATATCGGAGGCATAATTACATGACAGCGCACCAAGGTCAAGAAGTACCATATCGCCTTCCTGCATTTGGCGTTTAAGCTCAACATAGTGCAATATTACGGCATTAGCTGATGAAGCAGCGATTGTAGGAAAGCTTGGCTTTGAATTTCTAAGCATAAGCTGATATTCAAAACCTGCCCTTGCCTGGTATTCATACATGCCCGGCTTTAAATTTTTCATTACAAATTCCAAAGCTTCTTTGGTATAACCCAGAGCGGTTTTAATTTCCTCTACTTCTTCTTCTGACTTACTGCTTCTCAAATCAATCATAATATCCAATGAATTTTTAATATTCACTGCCGGGAATTGCGCTCTCAGCAAATGGGCTAAACCTCTGTAAGAATCATAAGGCTCATCCGCACCTGTTATGTATGAGAATATATATACATTGTCAGGTCGGTCTGAGGAAGATAATTTGCCGGCAAACTTTGTAAGAAAATCACTCCTGTTTTCTACTTTCTTAACACCTGAAGTTTTAAAAGCTTCTTCCTTTCTCATAAGGATGCCGTACCATTTTTCAAAATGCTCGTCAACAGGAGGTATGTAGAGTGTTTCTTCTGTTTCGCCTCCGGTTTTGCTGATAACTAAAACCATATCTTCCCGGTCTATTCCTGTAAGATAAAAGAAATTTCTGTCAACAGAAAATGAATACTGCTGGTCAGCACTTTCTCTGGGTGCCTTTCCCGAAAAAAATACAGCCGCTGAATAATCCTCCATTTTTTCTGCAAACTTTCTTCTGTTATTTATAAAAAATTCTGTTTTCATTTCTCCTCCATTACTCTTCCAACTGCCCTTTTCCAGCCCCTGTATAATTTATCCCTCTCATCATCATTCATTACAGGTTTAAACCTTTTATCCATATTCCAATTTTGAATTATTTCTCCTTTAGATTTCCAAAATCCGCAGGCCAGACCTGCAAGATATGCTGCCCCAAGGGCAGTTGTTTCTGTTATTTCAGGCCTTTCAATATTAACATTGAGTATATCTGACTGAAACTGCATGAGAAAATTATTTGCAGATGCTCCCCCGTCAACCTTTAATGCTGTCAGATTGATTCCTGAATCATCAATCATTGCTTCAATTACATCCTTTGTCTGATATGCAATGGATTCAAGGGCTGCCCTTATAATATGATTTCTGCCTGCCCCTCTTGTCAAGCCTATAATTGCTCCTCTTGCATACATATCCCAATAAGGAGCACCAAGTCCCGTAAATGCAGGAACCATATAGACACCTTTTGTATCTTTGACCTTATTTGCAAAGTATTCTGAATCAGCTGAGTCATGTATGAGCTTAAGCTCGTCCCTGAGCCACTGGATTGCTGCCCCTGCTACAAAGATTGACCCTTCCAGGGCATATTCCACCCTGCCGTTTAAACCCCAGGCAATTGTGGTAATAAGGCCATTGTGGGATCTGACAAGCTTTTCTCCCGTATTCATAAGCATGAAACATCCCGTACCGTAAGTGTTTTTTACCATTCCCTCCTGAAAACACAGCTGGCCGAAGAGAGCAGCCTGCTGGTCTCCTGCAATTCCCGACAGGGGTATTTCGGTGCCGAAAATATGCATTTCGGCATTTCCGTATATTTCTGATGACTGCCTTACTTCCGGCAATATTTCACGAGGTATGTCAAGTATAGCCAGAATTTTTTCATCCCAGTCAAGTGTTTTAATGTTGTAAATCATGGTTCTTGAGGCATTGGAATAATCTGTTATATGGACCTTCCCTCCTGTGAGATTCCACATGAGCCAGCTATCTACGGTTCCGAATAAAATTTGACCCTTTTCAGCCTTCTCCCTCACTCCTTCAACATTATCCAAAATCCACTTTATTTTTGTCCCTGAAAAATAAGCATCTATAAGCAGTCCCGTATTTTCTTTAATGTAGGCTTCCAGGCCGGACTTTTTCAACTCATCGCATATATCCGAAGTCTGCCTGCTCTGCCAGACTATTGCATTGTAAATTGGTTCTCCTGTATTTTTATCCCAGAGAATTGTAGTTTCTCTTTGATTGGTAATACCTATGCATGCAATTTCAGAAGCATTTATATCCTTTACAGCTTCCTTTGCGGCATTTATCTGGGTTCCCAATATTTCCAAAGGGTCATGTTCAACCCAGCCGGGAGCAGGATAAATTTGAGTAAATTCTTTTTGAGACATAGAAACAATTCTTCCGTTTCTGTCAAAAAGAATAGCTCTTGAACTTGTGGTTCCTTGGTCTAATGCAAGAACATATTTCTTTTCCATAGCTCTCTCCTTCTCATCTTATATTGTATACCTTTTTTATTGAATTTTAAACCTTTATTTTCCTGCATGATTACTTATTATTGGTATTGCAAATTTAAAATTATTCATTGCTAACTACATTTTTCCTGTTGAATCTTCCGCAAAAATATTATATCATAAAGGCAAGCAACAAAAAATTAGGAGGAATTTATGAAAAGATTTGTATTTGTGCTAAGTTTGGTATTGCTTTTGGCACTATCATCTGTAAGGGCTTTTGCAGATGAAGTAGTCATAATAAATATCGATTCCGCTAAAGTTGAATTTACTGAAGAGTTAGGTTTCCCCTTTATTGATGAAAACAACAGAACTCAGGTTCCATTCAGAGCTGCCCTTGAAAAATACGGTGCTGAGATTGATTGGGACAATGAAACAAGAACCGCAATTGCAGCAAAGGATGAAATCCTTGTTAAGGTTCCAATAGGTGAAAGTTATATACTTAAAAATGATGAAAAAATTGATGTTGATACTGCTGCAAGAATAGTAAACGGCAGGACATATCTTCCCATAAGAGCAGTCATTGAAGCATTCGGCTCAGAGGTTGAATGGGATGGAGCATTGAAAACTGTTGTAATAACAAGAGTGCCTGTAGATGCAAAAGCTTTGTATTTTGCTGCAAACAATAAGTCCTATGATTGGAAAAATTATGATGTTAATGCAAAGATACATATGTCCATGGATGTTGCCGATGATACAGGAAGTGTTCAGCCCTTCGCTATGGATATGAATATGTATATGTCAATGTTTATGGAGCCTTTCAAAGCAAAAATCAATGCTTCAATGCTTGTACCGGGCATGGAAGAGGAAGTTTATATGCCCATGATTGAAATGTACATGACTCTTGATGAAAAGGGCATAACCCAATATATGGGCATGGCTGATGAAACAGGGGAGATTGAGTGGATTAAGCAGACAATGGCAATGGAAATGCTGTCTGACTATATGAAAACTGACCAGGAAACAATTGCCAGGAATAAAGAATTGACTGAAAAGTATACTAAAGATGTTAAATACTTCGGCAAGTATGCAGAAGAAGGGAAAACCCTGATAAGACTTGAATATACCCTGTCAGGAGAAATATACAAGGAAATTTTTGCTGATACTAAAGAATTAATGCCTGAAGCTAAAACTGAAGAAGAAAAAATGGCTCTTGAAATGCTTGAAGGTCTTGCAGCTTTGGAAATGGGAGATTTGACATACATCGTATATATTGATGAAGAAAGCAATGAAATTGTTAAAATGGAAATGGATTTAGGCAGCATGCTTGTATCCATATTGTCAGGAATGACTGATGTTTTAGGCATACCTGCTGAAGAAATGGAAGCTTTAAACAGTTTAAAGGCTTTTATGACAATGGAAGTTTTAAATATCAACAGTGCAAAAGACTTTGAAATTCCCGAAGAAGCCCTGAATGCAAAGGAAATGTCCGAGCTGCTTGAAGAACTGGAAGCAGAATCAGAAGTTGAAGCTGAAGAAGAGCTTTAATCACAGCAACTTTGAAAAGTGCACTCCGGTGCACTTTTTTTACTAGGCATTCTCGCACATATCTTTTAATTTTTCGATAACTTCATAATTTGCAGAAGCTTTGCCTTCCATGTCAGCCCTGATAAGTTCAAACATATCATCAAGCCTATCTTCTCCCACAGCTTCAACAAATTTTTTTATTCCTTTTTCCTTTATAACATTGGCTATATCCTTAATATAGTGGTTCCTTATCAATATTTTCACGTCTAAAATAAATCCCTCTTCATATCCAAGCCTTTGAAGAATTTTTTCACTTGTATGAGCAGAGCTTATGTGGTGGCCGTAAAAGTGGCCCCTCCCCTTTTCATCTAAAGAAAAACAATCAGGCTTGCTTATATCATGAAGTAAAGCTGCCATTCTTAGGCTAAGTTTAGGCTTAATTTCATCTACTACAGCCAGGGTATGGTCAAGGACATCCTTATCATGATAAGGAGTTTGCTGGTCGAAGCCTTTAAGCTTTAAAAGCTCTGGAATTATATTATTCATGCGACCATTTTCCATTAATTTATATATCCCTTCAGAGGGCTTTTCGCTTAACAATATTTCATTTAAAATATTTTTGTACATATTTCTCCTTTTGTGAAACTTTTTCTTCTTTTATTACGTCTAATTAATAATGCGAAGCACCTTGTGCACCGTCACAATTATATTACATAAAATTGTAATTGTAAAATATATCTGTTTTTTTCATGTGAAATAATATATAATGTACTAAGGTCAGGAAGGTGATGTAATGAAAAAAGTTAAAATAATTTTCTCTCTTATTATTATAATGATGATTTTTACCCTTAATGCATACGGCTTGACTTATGATGCAAGCAATCATCATGAGCTTGAAAATGTTATCTTTGAACAAATGAGAAAGTATAACCCGGATTTTGATATTAAGTATACCGGTTCACCGGGCAACATTGATGATGTTTTAAAAGCCATAGTGGATAAGGATGCTTATTTGAAATCCAGCATCAGCCGGGTAGATTACAAGTACAGCATATCTGCCGGCACGGCTGTAACGGCCTTAAATGTAAAGGTAAGCTATATTATAAGCAGGGATGAAAGAATCGAAGCAGATAAAATGATTGATGGCATTTTGGCTGATATTATAAAACCTTATATGAATGACCACGAAAAAGTCAAAGCAGTGCATGATTATATTGTAATAAACGGTAAATATGATAAAAATAAGATATGTTTTTCAGATTATGACCTGCTTACGAAGGGAACTTCTGTCTGCAACGGATATGCCCTTTTAACCTACAATATGCTTAATAAGCTTAATATTCCGGTTAATTTAGTCTACGGTACCGCCGGAGGGGAAACACATATATGGAATATGGTTATGCTTGATGATTATTGGTTCCATCTGGATGTGACATGGGATGACCCTGTGTCTGACAGGGATGCAGTATTTTATACATATTACATGCTTGCGGAAAAAGAAATTTCCAAAGATCATACTCCTGATGCAGCTTTGAAGCTGCCTAAAGCAAACAAGAACTATTATGACTACCTTAAAGAATTATCCTATGACAGATTGATGGTTGAAACCGGACTTGATATGTATAATGAGGAAAATTCAGCAAAAGATGAAACTGAATTAAAAAATTTACTGATCAGAAAAATTATTAACCGGCCTTTAAGGATTTCATTGAGATTTGACAAATCGATTTCTCAGGACAGCATTATGAATGCAATATCACAGCTATATAAATATGATTACATATCGGCATTTCAATATAATGCAAATGACAGTGATATTACAGGCCAGTGGAAAGTTTTAAACTTATTTATTAAATATGAGGATACACCCGATGAAATAATTCTGGAATTTCCAAGAAAAGTAAATAACACTGCCACGGAGGTAAACTATAGCGTTTATGCCGGATACGGCGGTAAAAAAGTGAACATTACAAAAGATGTATATATTTATCCCTATGATAAAAATAAAATTGATATTTCTAAAGGAAGGTTAAAATTCAAGGAGCCTGGAAACTATAATTTATTGTTTGAATTCCAAGGGCTTCGTGAAACAATATCCATTACGGGGCTGAATGCAGATGCATTTAATTACATTACAGACAAAAAACCGGACAATTATGTGAATGTGAAGGTTTATGACCAATATATAGATTTCTCTTCAACAGGTCAGTGGCCTTTTATTGAGAGCGGAAGGACAATGGTGCCTTTAAGAGCTGTGTTTGAAGTTTTAAACTGTGATGTAAGGTGGGAGGAGTCGTCCAAGTCTGCAGTGGTGGAGTACGGTAAAACAAAAATAATCATACCGGCAGATTCAACCGCCGCTTATATAAACGGGGAGGCTGCATCCCTGGATGTACCTGCAAAAATAGTAAATGACCGCATAATGATACCCCTTCGATTTGTAAGCGAAGCAATAGAAAAAACAGTAGTTTGGGATGATATTGACAAAACTGTTCTGATTTATTAGGAGGTATATATGCCTGTTGATTTAGGATATATAGTCATAATTTTTCCGATTATGTTTATTTTAATATCAGGATACTTTATATTATTATTTATAAAAAACAAAAGAGACAGGTAACTTCTGTCTCTTTTTTATCTATTCAATATTTCAACCGCTTTTTGAAGCTGGGTGTCAGTTTCGTAAAATTCATGCCCGTAGCCTAAGGCGTCTTCAGGCAGATCAATTGTAATATCCGGCTCAATTCCTATACCGTGAATATTTACTCCTGAAGGTGTGAAGTATTCTGAAACTGTCATTTTAATTCCTTCGCCCTCAGTCCCGAATTTTTGAACCTTTTGCACTATCCCTTTGCCGAATGTCTTCTTTCCGACCAGGACTGCCCTTTTTGTATCCCTCATGGCACCTGCCATAATTTCTGAGGCACTGGCACTTCCTTCGTTAATCAGTACAACAATTGGGATATCATCCATTTTTTCATCTGATTTAAAGTATTCGATTTCTCCTGATTTTGTTTTGGTGTAGGTCACTATGCCTTCACCTGTAAAAATATCTGTTATAGCAACCGTAGCGTTAATCATGCCCCCCGGATTAAATCTTAAATCTATTACCAGTCCTTTGATGCCTTTCTTTTTTAATGCTGCATATGCAGTTTCAAAATCATTTGCTGTCTGCATATCAAATGTTGTAATTCTGATATATCCTATATCATCACCCAGCATTGCAGGTTTAATGGTTTTAATTTTTATTTTTTCCCTGTTTACTACCACATCCGACACATCTTGAATTCCATCAGCTGATTCTCTTTGAATTGTCAGTGTGACACTTGTGCCCGGTTCGCCTTTCATAACTTTAACAGCAGCGTTAATTTGATCTGCAGAATATTCAATGCTGTTAATCCGGATAATTTTATCGCCTGTTTTTAATCCCGCCTTTTCTGCAGGTGTATCCTCTATAGGTGATACTATCATTATTTTATTATCATCACTTGCAGTTATATAAACCCCGATGCCTTCATATGAACCTTCCGTATCCTGCATTAAAGACTCAAATTCTTCCTTGGTCAAAAATTGTGTATATGGATCGTCCAAAGCTTTTAATGTTCCCTTTAAGGCTCCTTCAAGCATCACTTCTTCATCTGCTTCATACAAGAAATCCCTTTCCGCCATCTGCATTACTCTTTCCTGTTTGGCGTACTTTTCATACATTTCTCTCATTTGTCCATATTCTTCATTTGATAAAAATACCTTTTGTCCTATTGCAGCCAAAAACATATTCCCAATTGACAAGCTGAGAAAAACCGTAACAATAACAACCACAAGAATCGTAAGAATGTGTTTCCTCTTCGATACCATATACTCACTCCCGCTATTAAAATTAAGCTGAAATTAAACGCTTATATTTATTTATATGCCCGCAATATTATTTTATCCTATAATAATTAACAGGACCTTAAGCAACATTTTGTAATTATATCATAAGTATAAGAAAATTAAAATGTTTTACTGCTTGTAAAATTTTCTTATTTCTTCAGAACATTTAGCGCTGAATAATGTTGTATCCATGCCCATTGCTATGTAGTGAAATCCTTGCTCTGCGCGTTTCCTGGCAATTTCTCCGTTTCCTGCAAAAATCCCTGCTGTTTTATTGTATCGCCTGGTTATTTCAAGGACCTTTTCAGCTGCATTTTCAACCAGTTCATGGGTTACCTGTCCCGTTATGCCCATGGATTGAGACATATCATAGGGTCCTAAAAATATAACATCTATTTCAGGAATTTTACATATCTCTTCAAGATTATCCAGGCATATTTTATTTTCGCAGTGGGTGATTATTAATGTTTCCTTATTTGCATTGTTTGTATAGTTTGAAATATCACACAAGCCATAATCAGCCGATCTTGGAAAAGCCAAACCCCTTTTGCCCACCGGTTCGTATTTGCTTCTTTCTATAATTTCCTCAGCAGCCTTTGCGTCATTAACCTGCGGAATCTGAATTCCGTGGGCCCCTATATCAAGAATATGAAGTATGGTGCTTTCCAGTCTGTCAGGGATTCTCACTATTGGAGTTATGCCCCTTACTTCCGCTGCCCTTATTAAATGCTGAGAGCTTTCGGCCCTCATAGGTCCGTGTTCATTGTCCAATATTACAAAATCAAAGCCCGTCAAACCTGCAATTTCAACCAAATCCGGAGCATTGCACACAATGAATGTACCTATTGCAGCTTCCCCCGCATTCAACTTTTCTTTAAGCTTATTTTTTATCATTTTACCTCCAATTTTGACTTGATTAAATTTCCCAGCTTCTCAATTCCAATTCTTATTTTATCCGGCGGATTGGCACCAAAGCTAAGCCGCATGCAAGAGCTTCCCTTGCACTGATAACACATTTCTTAAATTATACCATCAAAAAGCACTTTAGCAAATAAAAGTTCAAAAAATATTAAAAGCACCGGCAAGCCGGTGCCCGGTGCTTTTTTTCTGACATAAATATTCAATGGTTTATCTATTCCATCAGTTCAGCATTCCTGTATATTTTGCTTATTTCTTCTTTTGATAAGAGCTTTTCAACTGTGTATCCTATAATGGCAATTCCAAATATGTTCAACAGAAACCTTGTAATCATGAATTTAATTCCCATTGATGATGCTTCAAATAATAACAAGGGAATTTTTGTTGTGGACCAGGCACCAATCATAATTAAAACATTTGAAAATTTACTTCCTTTTTTAAGAAGCACCGCAGCTACTGGAAAAGCTGCGTACAAGGGACCTGCTGCAGCCGAACCTAATAAGAATGCCAGCAGCACACCGATAATCCCTGATTTTTCACCCATGTATTTCATCATTGTTTCCTTTTTTACCCAGACATCCAAAAGTCCAAGGAGGACAAAAACCGGCGGCAGGATGGACAACATTCCAAGAGCATTGTCTTTTGTCAATTGGAAAGATTTTAGTCCTATATCCGGTTTTACAATAAAAACTACAGTATTTATAACTAAGAAAATTATAAAAACCTTATATCTCTTAATAAGCTTCATAAATCTATCCATTACATTACAACCCCCATTATATATGCCACTGCTATAGAAAAAATAAATGCTTCCATATTTCTGATCAATGCGGCTTTTTTACCAAAATACTTCATTTCAAGCGGGATAGTTACAATACCCACCATCATAAGCGTGGATATGAATGCTGCTATCTGCATATAGCCTGCCCCGCTTCTCAGTAATGCGGAAGCAAGAGGAAATGCAATAAAACCGGGCACAAGGGTTATGGAGCCGATAAAAGCAGCAAGCAGTACTCCAATCCATCCCGATTCATTTCCTACTAATTTTGAAATTTGCTCAGGAGTGAGTATGGCAAGTGCAATTCCTATCATAATAAGAATAGTCAAAAATTGAGGTAAAATATTTTCGAATGATTTCCATGCTTTCTTCAATGAAAGCATGGTTTTATCCTTACTTTTTATGTATGATAAAATTAATGCAGCCCCTGTAAGCAAATATAGTCCAACCGTATTCATAAAAATTCCTCCTGGTTAACTGGTTCTTTTCTCCTATATTATCACATTTCACCAGATATGTATGTAACAAAAGTTACTGACAAACAAGAAAGTCCCAGGTTAGAACCTTCCGCTTAAGGCTCGGCTTGATGAAACAGCTTAGCTATACATAAATATAAATCATAAACCATTGATTAAGTAAAGAGTTCTAAAAAGAAAATTAAATATAAAATTTGATTAAAACATATTGAAAAATAAAAGTATTTGTAGTAAAATTCAGAAGTAAATTAAATATTTGGGCCATTAGCTCAGAGGATAGAGTGCTTGACTTCGAATC
>CAZAYQ010000043.1:0-11012 GCA_964489345.1 uncultured Clostridia bacterium
CTGGAAGCATATGAAGTTCAAACGGTGGAGAATATGCTGAAAGCCATATCTATGCGGTCGGCCAACGATGCATCAGTTGCCATGGCTGAATTTATGTACGGGTCGGTAGAAGGCTGTGTTAAGGCAATGAATGAGAGAGCCGTGGAATTGGGCATGAATGACACCGTATTTACTAATGTTACAGGACTGCCTGACCCGGATCATCTGACAACGGCTAATGATATAGCTGTAATGACCAGGGAGCTTTTAAAGTATAATTATATGAATGAATACATGCTTACCTGGATGGATTCCGTATATGTGGGCAAAGAAAAGGATTCGGAACAGGTTTTGGTGAATACAAACAGACTTATCAACAATTATGACGGCCTGCTGGCTGGCAAGACGGGTTATACCACTGAAGCAAAATACTGTTTATCTGCTGCTGCAAAAAGAAATGACACTACATTGATTGCCGTAGTTTTAGGATGCGACAATACAAAAATACGTTTTAATGAAGTATCAAAGCTTTTAAATGAAGGATTTGCAAATTATAAAAATATAATTTTCCACAAGAAGGGGGAAGTAATTACAACAAGCCCGGTTTATTGCGGCAAACAGGATGGTGTAAACCTGGTTTCAAATGAAAATATCAACTATTTTACAGAAAGTAATTGCAAGCTTGAAGATTTTAATTTAGAATATATATTAGATGAAAATCTTAAGGCACCATTGACCAGGGATAGGCAAATAGGAAGAGTCATACTGTCAAAGGACGGACATGTACTGGGCGAGTTTGAATTGTATCCGGAAAAAGATATTGAAAAGGAAAACTTATTTAAGTTTTATATAGAAAATGTTTTAAAAACTACCATGAGATAAGGAAGGTTTAAAATGGATTATTCCGTAAGTATAAACGTTTTTCAGGGACCTTTTGACCTCTTGTTTCACCTTATAGAAAAAAAGGAAATTGATATTTATGATATCCCTATAGCTGAAATAACTGATCAATATTTGGATTACCTGGAAGAAATGCTGCAGTTTAATATGAATGTTGCAAGCGAGTTTATATTTATGGCAGCTACTTTGATTGAAATAAAATCTCAAATGCTTCTTCCCCAGAAGGGAAAGGAGGAAGACCCCAGGCAGGAACTGGTTAATAAGCTTCTGGAGTACAAAATGTTTAAAAATGTATCCGAGGAATTGAAAAAATATGAGGATGAAAGCTCTTTCTACTTTTCCAAGCCCAGGGAGGAAATGGCAATAACTTCGGATACAAAGACCGAGCAGTTTTATTTAAAAGAAATAAATGTATACGAACTTTACAATGTATACCTGTCACTGATTAAAAAACAAAACTTTAAAATTGCCCAGGAGCAAAAATACAAGATATACAGGGAAAGCTACCGTGTCAGGGACTGTATGGAGGATATTGCAAGAAAAATAAAAAAATTCGGAAAGGTTTCATTATTTAATATTTTCAAAGAAAAAGAAAGTATATCAAAAGAATATATCGTGACACTCTTCTTAGCCATATTGGAACTTACAAACAATAAAGGAATAAGACTCTATCAGGATAATAAATACAGCGATATAATAATCACACAGGAGAAAAAATGAATATAAAAAGTGTTTTGGAAAGCTTGATGTTTGCTTGGGGAGAGCCCTTAAGCATAAATGAAATATCAAAAATTTTAGATATGCCGGCACATGGAATAATAAATGTTTTGGATGAAATGATAAGCGAAGTCAGCAATAATAAAGACAGGGGCCTTATTATCCAAAGGTTCGGCTCTTCCTATCAGCTCACAACCAAAAAAGAAAACTATGAATATATTCAAAGACTTCTGGAAAGCACAGTAAACAAAAGTTTGTCTGCAGCAGCAATGGAAACACTGTCCATCATTGCATACAAGCAGCCGGTTACAAAGGTTGAAATAGAAAGAATAAGGGGAGTTAAATGCTCCCAGGTTGTTAAAGGTCTCCTTGATAAAGAATTGATAAAAGAAGTGGGAAGGCTTGATAAGCCGGGAAGACCCATAATTTTTTCAACAACAGATGAATTTCTGAGGCATTTCGGCCTAAGCTCAATAAACGAATTACCAAAGTTTAAGGGTGACCCGGATGACAAAGAAGATGATATGGAAACAGCATGATAATATTAGTTCTTTCAGGGGGACTGATATTTTTATATTTGAATATAAAGCTTTTGATTAAAATAAATTTTACTTTTTATTTTATCCGCCTTTATTTTTATATGATTATTTTTAGAAAAAAGCATGAATATGAAAGAAAAATATCTTTCAATTTTGCAAAGAAAATAATTGACAGATATAAAGCTGGTCACGAATTAAGGGAAAAGGCCAAAAACCGGCTGAAATATATCAGGTATATAAAAAAAGGGTTCAATATATTCTATATTAAAGATATTTTTTTCTATCCTGAATACATAATGGAAAAACAATCCTTTGCTCTTGAATTTGTAATAGTAAACAGAATGCTGAAACGGTCGCTGTTTAACGGATAATTATTATTAAGTATCTTTCTGCTCTTAGGGGTAAGGATACTTTTTTTGTTATAATTCTCAATTTTTAGGGCATACTTAATATGATAAAAACGAGAAAGGGGAAAACATGGGCAAGGACATTGAAAGTATAATCAAAACAACCTTAGAAAATATTAATAATTTAACAGAAAATGAAAAACTTATAAGCAGTAAAATACAATATGACGATAACAACTATTTGGCCATATCCAAGCTTAATATGAATTTTATCATTGGAGGCAGCGATATAGACAAAAAATTCCGCACAGTCGATTTAAAACCCTTTGCCGGAGCAGCTTATGTCAATCTGCAATTGAATCCGCAAATTCTTATATATGAAACACCGGATAATGATGTCAGGACTATCAATATTAACAATGAAACAAGTGCAGGGGACTTAACAACATCCATAATGAACATCATGTCATTCATAAAAGAAGTAAGGGAGAAAAAGGATTGTGATTTATAAAAGAATAATTGTCCTATTGTTAATAGCATTAACCATTGCATGCCAATTCACACAAATTGAAGCAATGCCGGGAGTATCAGCCCAGGCTTACATAGTGATAGACGGACAGTCGGGAAGAATCCTAAAGTCTTATAATGCAGACATAAAACTGCCTATTGCAAGCACAACCAAAATAATGACAGCAATTCTTGCAATTGAAACTATTGGAAACTTAGACCAAAAAATTGAAGTTCCGCCGGAATGCACCAAAATAGAAGGGTCAAGCATCTATTTAAAACCCAAGCAGATAGTGTCTGTTATTGACTTGTTGTACGGGACCATGCTGCGGTCAGGCAACGATGCAGCAGCAGCTTTATCTAAATTTGCCGGCAGAAATGACCCGGAAGGTTTTATATCAATGATGAATAAAAAAGCAAAAGAGCTGGGAGCCTTAAACACAAATTTTGTAAATCCCAGCGGCTTACATGATGACAATCATTATTCAACAGCTTATGATTTAGCCCTTATAAGTGCTTATGCCATGAAAAATGACAAATTCAGAGAAATTGCCTCAGCAGAAAAATACAAGGCTGAATCTTTGAATAATTTTTTTTACAATAAAAACAAAGTTGTTTATCAATACAAACATGGTACGGGAATTAAAATAGGCTTTACAAAAGCAGCAGGCAGGTGTCTGGTTGCATCTGCAGAGAAGGAAGGTGCTGAAATTATAGCTGTCCTTCTCAATGACAACAATTGGTTTAATGACAGCTACCAAATCTTTGACTGGACTTTTGATAATTACGAAAACTATTCTATAGCTGAGGCAGGTCAGTTTGTAAAATATACTCCCGAAAGAAGCCCCGTATTTATCGGTGACAGCTTCAGATGCGTGTTGACAGATAAAGAAAAAAAACAAATTCGTTTTGAAGCACTGATAGAAGCTGAACTAATGTCAAATGATTCGGAAACCAAGGCAGTCGGAAGCTACAACATATATCTGGGAAAAACCAAGATACACACAGGAGTCCTGATAACTGAATAACTGTTAAAACCACCTATTTGAGCATGTTTTACAGAAAAATCAGCTTTTGCAATAATACTTTTGCTTTATTCAAACGGACGAGCAGTATTATTTACAAATATATATATTTATATTATAATAATCAATAGCAGGGGAGTACCTGCCCCTTGGTTAACTATAACAAACAAAGACAAAGGACTAATATCATCTTTTGTAACAGGAGGATTTTAATGGAAGAAAGACTGCAAAAATATATGGCTAGGTGCGGGATTGCTTCAAGACGAAAAGCTGAGGAAATAATTTTACAAGGTCATGTCAAAGTTAACGGCATTATTGTGAAGAAACTTGGAAGCAAAATCGATCCAAAAAAGGATCTAGTAACCCTGCACGATAAAATAATATATGTAAAAGATAATCATATTTACATAAAATTATATAAACCTGAAGGATATATTACCACAGTTAAAGACCAGTTTAACCGTAAAACTGTTCTTGACCTGATTAATATAAAAGAAAGAATTTATCCCATTGGGAGGCTTGACTACGATACTTCCGGATTATTGCTTCTAACTGACGACGGGGACCTTGCCAATAAATTAATGCATCCTAAATACCGGATTTACAAAAGTTATGAAGTTGAAATTAAGGGAAGTATCAGTGAAGAATCTATAAACATATTAAAAAAGGGACTGTTAATTGACGGCTATAAAACTGCTCCTGCCAAGCTAAGAGTGATAAAGCAAAGCCAAAATAATACAACAATACAAATAAGCATCTACGAAGGCAGAAACAGGCAGGTTAGAAAAATGTTTGAAGCGGTCGGAAAGAGGCTGATAAGATTAAAAAGGATTTCTTTTGGAAATATAGGACTTGGCCAATTAAAACCGGGGCAATGGAATTATTTAACTGCTGATGAAGTAAGTTTTTTAAAGGGGTAGAAATGGACAAGAAGTATGGTCAAATTGCAGAAATGGTGCATTTTTTGATAAGGGCATCCTATGAAGGAAAGGGAGATTTGAATTTTCTCGATTTAACATGCGGAAATGGACATGATACTTTATTTTTAAGCAATTTAGCAGGAAGGAAAGGGTCTGTGACATCCTTTGACATACAGGATATGGCAATAGAAAGAACAAAATTCCTCCTTGAAGAAAAAGGCAAATTTTATAATTACACCATAATTAAAGACAGCCATGAACACATAAGAAAGTATATAAAAAAGAAAATTGATGCTGCTGTTTATAACTTGGGCTACCTTCCTAACTACAACAAAGAAATTTTTACAAAAGCGGAAACTACAATCTCATCTATTAATTCTTTGATTCCATATTTAAATGATAAGGGAAGAATATATATAACTTCCTATATTACCCATGACAAGGGTTATGAAATTAATACAATTTCGGATTTTTTGAAAACACTGAATAAAAAAGAATACAATGTAGTGCACATAAATGTTATCAATAAAGAAAAAGCTCCTCCTGAATTGTTTATTATTGAAAAATCCCATTATGACCCTGCACACATGACCCCTTTATACTCTACATCCATCACCTCCTCATGATAATACCCCCGTTCCTCTGTCAGCTGCTCTTGCATATCTTGCATATTTCAGCCTAAAATACGCTTTCCTCTGTCTCAATTGCAAAATTTGAATAAAATCTTGCAATTTGCAGTTATAATTGATATCTTTCTTGCAAAATCAATTAAATGTGATATAATGAATGTAAGAAAGAAATGCAAAATATGGAGGAATTATATGGCAGACGAAAAGGTTCTTTTACAAAATATTCCTTGGTGTAAAGGATGCGGTGTATGTGTCGGATTTTGTCCCGCGAAGGTTCTTACAATCAAAAATGACAAATGCTTTATAGCTCACAGGGATAAGTGCATATACTGCGGTCAGTGCGAACTGAGATGTCCGGATAATGCTATTTATATCGGAGGTAAAAAATGAATGAAAAAGGAAATAAATTAGTTCAGGGAAACGAAGCTTGCGTTGAAGGCGCATTGGCTGCCGGTATGAGATTCTTTGCCGGTTATCCCATAACACCCTCTACGGAAATAGCGGAAATTTCTTCCCAAAAGCTGCCCAAGCTTGGGGGGAAGTTCATACAGATGGAAGATGAGCTTGCTAGCATTGCTGCTGTAATCGGTGCTTCACTGGCAGGATTAAAGGCAATGACTGCAACAAGCGGACCGGGCTTTTCGCTTATGCAGGAAAATATCGGATATGCAGCTATAACAGAAATACCATGTGTAATTGTTAACGTTCAAAGAGGAGGCCCCTCTACAGGACTTCCCACATCACCGGCCCAGGGGGATGTTATGCAGGCAAGGTGGGGAACACACGGTGACCATCCGGCTATTGCCTTAACCCCTAATTCTGTTCAGGAAACATTCGAATATACTGTCAAGGCATTTAACTTAGCTGAAAAATACAGAACTCCGGTGATCCTATTAATGGATGAAACAGTAGGACACATGAGAGAAAAAATGTCCTTTAAGAATATTTCTGAAATAGAGATAGTAAACAGGAAAAAACCCTCATGCAAGCCTGAAGATTATGTTGCTTACAAGCCTGATGAAGATATGATACCACCAATGGCATCATTCGGAGAAGGATACAGATACCATGTGACCGGTCTGACACATGATGAAACGGGTTTTCCCACAAACAGCAATGAAATATCAGAAAAGCTTATCAAAAGAATAGTTGGTAAAGTAGAAAAAAATATAGATAATTTTTCATATTATGAAGAATATAAACTGGAAGATGCAGAAATTGTCATAATTGCATACGGCGGAGTATCAAGAGCCGCTAAAAGCGCAGTAGACGAACTTAGAAAAAGAAATATTAAAGCAGGTTTATTCAGACCAATAACTATTTGGCCTTTCATGGAGAAACAAATAATCAATGCTTCATTAAATACAAAAGAAATATATGTAGCTGAAATGAACCTGGGACAATATTTGCTGGAAGTTGAAAGAGCTGCGTGCAAAAATTGCACTGTAAAAAGCATAAACAGAGTGGACGGCGAATTAATGACTCCTGAAGAAATAGTTCAAGCAATAGGAGGTTGTTTATAATGAATTGTAACGAAATAACCAAGAAATATTACAGGACGGAAAAGCTGCCCCATATATGGTGTCCGGGATGCGGACACGGGACATTGACCAACACTGTTGTAAGGGCAATTGATAAAGCAGGACTTAACAAAGATGAAGTTGTAATAGTTTCCGGTATCGGCTGTTCATCAAGATCTCCCGGATATTTGGACTTTAATACTATTCATACAACCCACGGAAGGGCATTGGCATTTGCAACAGGCATTAAAGTTGCAAATCCTAAACTCCATGTTATTGTAATTATGGGTGACGGTGACTCTTCCGCCATAGGGGGCAACCACCTCATTCATGCAGCAAGAAGGAATATAGATATTACTACAATAGTTTTCAATAATAATATTTATGGAATGACAGGGGGGCAATTTTCACCTACCACCCCTTATGGTGATTTGGCTACCACTGCAGCTTACGGCAATATTGACAGGGCTTTTGACCTTTGCAGCCTTGCCCAGGGGGCAGGAGCCAGCTATGTAGGAAGGGGCACGGCTTATCATGCAGCCCTCATGCAGAAATTAGTAGAAAAAGGACTGCAAAACAAAGGATTTTCATTTATAGAAGGTATAAGTCTCTGTCCTACATATTATGGAAGAAAAAATAGAAGGGGCAATATTTTAAAGATGCACTCATTTTTAAAGGATAATTGTGTTGACAAAAAAGTAGTAGATAAAAACCCTGAAAAAGGAATTTTTAAAATTTTAATAGGGGAGTTCTGCAACAATCCTCAGCCGGAATATACTGAAAGCTATCAAGTTATTATTGATATGCTTCAAGGATAGGAGGAAATAATATGAAAAAATTTGAAATCAGACTAAGCGGCTCAGGGGGCCAGGGAGTTATTTTAGCAGCCATTACACTGGCGGATGCCGCAATTGCACAAGGGCTTAATGCCATACAAACCCAGTCCTACGGACCTGAAGCAAGAGGGGGTGCCAGCAAGGCTGAAGTTATAATAAGCAGTGATGAAATTAATTATCCAAAAATAAGAAATGCAGATATCCTCCTTTCTCTTACACAGAAAGCATACGATAAATATATTGAATGCCTGGAAAAGGATGATATACTTATAGTGGATGAGCATATTAAATTATCAGGCAATGACCCGGATAAAACTTATAAAATTCCTATATTAAAAAATGCACAGGAAAAATTCGAAACACGTATGGTAGCTAATATTATTTCAATAGGTGCAATTTATGAATTGATAGGAGAAGACACAATTGATAAGAATATTATGATACAGTCCATAACTGAAAGAGTTCCCCCCATGACAGTTCAAAAAAACATAGAAGCATTTGAAGAAGGTAGAAAGTTAATTAGAGGTTATTATGAACAGTGATTTAATGAGTAAGATTAAAAACAACTTTCACAAATTCAGCAAGGGACAAAAGATGATAGCTCAATTCATTATTGAGCACTATGACAAAGCCGCATTTATGACTGCTGCAAAAATAGCCGAAAGGGTAGATGTAAGCGAATCAACTGTTGTTAGATTTGCAACATTTTTAGGCTATTCAGGATATCCGGAAATGCAGAAGGCACTGCAGGTTTTAATCAAAAATAAGCTTACGGCAGTTCAGCGGATAGGACTTAATGATGATGTAAATGACAAATTTAAGCTTCATAAAAAGATTTTAAAGAATGAAATGAACAATATGCGTTTTTTGTTTGAACAATTCGATATTGAAGCATTAGACAGGGCAACAGAGCTGATATTAAATGCAAACAGGGTGTTTGTCTTAGGACTTAGGACTTCCTCAACTCTGTCAAACTATCTGGGCTTTTATCTGGATGTAATTTTGGACAATGTTAAAGTGCTTAACAACAGCGGGGTAAATTCTTTATATGAAGAAATTATAAGGGTTAAGAATAATGATTTAATGATTATTATAAGTTATCCCAGATATTCAAAGACAACAATTGACGCTGCAAAATTTGTCAAGGAAAAGGGTGTAAAAATAGTAGCAATAACCGATACCGAAGAATCTCCTGCATACTCCCTGGCAGATGCATCAATACTGGCAAAGAGCAATATTGTATCATTTGTGGACTCTTTGGTTGTCCCTATGACAATAATCAACAATTTGATAATTAACATAAGCCTGAAAGAAAAAGAAGAAATAGTTGAATATTATAATATTTTGGAAAAACTCTGGGACAACAACAGTATTTATCAGAACTATTAAGTTATGGGGACGGGCACAATAGACCCGTCCCTTGTCATGAAAATATTTGTTGTTAAATTTTGTTTTATGTAATATAATGTTAAAGTGTTGAAATAAACATATAATCATTGTTCATGGCCTAAGAAAGGAAAACAAAATGATAATCGCAATAGACGGACCCTCAGGAGCCGGAAAAAGCACTGTTGCAAGACTATTAAGCAAAGAACTTGGATTTGACTACATCGATACAGGGGCTATGTACAGAGCTCTTGCATATAAGGCATATAAGCAAAATATAGACATAATAGACATAAATGAAGATCTTATTTCAGAAATGCTTAAAAGGACCAGTATAAACTACTATGATAATAAGATATTTTTAGACGGTGAAGACGTTGAAAACAAAATAAGAGAAGAGACAATTTCCATTGCAGCTTCTAAAATATCCGCATTAAAAATTGTCAGGGAAAAAATGGTTGAAATTCAACATAAAATTGCAGTAAACAAAAACGCTGTATTGGAAGGCCGGGATATAGGCACAATGGTATTCCCGGATGCAGATTACAAGTTTTTCATAACCGCATCCTTGGAAGAAAGAGCAAAAAGGCGTTATGAACAGCTTATAGGCAACAATATAAAAGCTGATTATGAAAATGTTCTCAAGGATATGATAAAAAGAGACGAAAATGATTCAAAAAGGCAGTTTTCTCCTCTGAAAATGGCGGAAGATGCAATATTAATCGACACAACTAACATGAACCTGACAGAAGTGACAAAAATAATTGCCGGATACATCGGAGGAAGCAATGTTTTATAAATTAGCAGTGTTTGTATGCAGGATAATTGTATTTATAATATTTGATTTTAAGATTTATGATAAAGAGAATTTTGACAGTATTGAAGGCGGCTTTATAGTCTGCGGCAATCACAGGTCAATGATTGACCCGGTGCTTTTAGCCATGGCAACAAAGCAGCAGATTCACTACATGGGCAAGAAAGAATTGTTTGAAAGCAAATTTTGGAGCTTTATATTCAAGAATCTTCTTGGTGCATTTCCTGTTGACAGGAAAGGCCTTTCCTTATCGGCAATAAAAAGCTCTCTTAATATTTTAAACAAGGGCGGCATAATCGGTATATATCCGGAAGGTACAAGAGTAAAAACAGGATATGACGAAAAAAATGCAAAATCCGGAATTGCACTGATAGCACATAAGGCAAATGTTAAAATAATGCCTGTTTATTTGGACGGACCCTATAAATTCAGAGGAAAACTAAGGCTCTATATAGGAAAAGAAAAAGATTACTTTGAAAATTACAGCGGCAAACTCAATTCTGAAAAATATACGGAAATTGGTATGGAAATTTTAAAAGATATTTATGAATTAAAAGATGAAGGTATTAAATGAAAATTCTTGTTTCGGATTACAACGGTTTTTGCGGAGGTGTCAAATTAGCTGTAAAAAAAGCAGAAAAAGTTCTTGATGAAGAAAAGAAACTTTACAGCTATGGAGAAATTATTCATAACAAAGATGTTATTGAAAAATTAAAGAAAAAGGGTATGGTAATTGTTGATGACCCGCCTGATGACAATGATGCAAAGCTTTTAATAAGAAGTCATGGTGTGGGAAAACATATATATGACATCCTGGAAGAAAAAAACATTGACCTTATTGATGCAACTTGTGTAAAAGTAAAAAAAATACATAAAATAGTTGAAGAATTCAA
>CAZAYQ010000044.1:0-11000 GCA_964489345.1 uncultured Clostridia bacterium
AGGATATAAATGAAATAGCTGCATGCAGATTATGTGTTGCAGAAGTTGATATAAAAGGCGTTCCCATGAGAAATCTCCCTGCTACCTGTGTACTTCAAGTTCAAGAAGGCATGAATGTAAAAACCAATACAAAAAGAGTCAGGAATGCTGTCAGAATGAACTTGGAGCTGATACTTGCAAATCACAACAGAGAATGCCTTACCTGTTTAAGAAACCAAACCTGTGAGCTGCAAAAGCTTTGTGAAGAAATGAATATAAGCGACATAGAATTTCAGGGGGACAAGAGGGAAGCAAAAATAGATGACTTGTCATACTCCATTATAAGGGATACAAGTAAATGCATCCTTTGCGGAAGATGCGTAAGCACCTGCAGAGATGTACAGGGAATAGGAATTCTGGATTTTACAAAAAGAGGTTTTGTTACAGAGGTTGCTCCGGCATTTGATTACAGCATGAGGGATGTACCCTGCGTATATTGCGGACAGTGTATTCAGGCATGTCCGGTGGCAGCTTTGAGGGAAAGAACCAATATTGATGATGTGTGGGATGCAATAGATGATCCGGATAAGTTTGTTGTGGTACAGACAGCACCCGGAGTCAGGGCTTCCCTTGGAGAAGAATTCGGCCTTCCTGTTGGAACAGACGTGACGGGAAGAATGGTTGCAGCACTGAGGAGAATCGGCTTTGACAAAGTATTTGACACAAACTTTTCTGCAGACCTTACTATTTTGGAAGAGGGAACAGAGCTTTTAAACAGGGTTAAAAACGGCGGCAAACTGCCTATGATTACATCTTGCTCACCGGGCTGGATTCGTTTTTGCGAATTAAATTATCCTGAATTTTTGGATAATTTATCAACTTGCAAGTCGCCCCAGCAAATGTTTGGTGCAGTTGTTAAGTCGTATTATGCCCAAAAAGAAGGAATAGACCCGAAAAAGATATATTCTGTATCAATAATGCCATGTACATCAAAGAAGACAGAGGCAAACAGACCGGAAATGGAAGTAGACGGGCTTAGGGATGTAGACGTGTCACTGACCACGAGGGAATTAGGAGACATGATTAAGCAAGCAAGAATTAATTTTGTAGACCTTCCTGACGAGGAAGATGACAGTATATTAGGTGAATATTCCGGTGCAGGTGCAATCTTTGGTGCTACAGGAGGAGTTATGGAGGCAGCCCTTCGTACAGTTGCAGACATACTTACAGGTAAGGATTTAGAAGACTTTGAGTATGAAGGAGTTAGAGGGCTTGAAGGTGTTAAGGAAGCATCTGTAGTACTTCCTATTGAGGGAAAAGATACTGAAGTGAAAATTGCAGTCGCCCACGGAATAGACAATGCAGCTAAAGTTTTAGAAGCAGTGAAAAAAGGCGAGAAAGATTATCATTTCATAGAAGTAATGGCTTGTCCGGGAGGATGCGTGCATGGTGGAGGCCAATCTCACGTATCTGCAAAGGCAAGGCTTGAAATTAATCCAAAGACAAAACGTGCAGACGCATTATATGAGCTTGACAAATCTCTGCCAATAAGGAAATCACATAAGAATCCTGAAGTAATAAAGCTTTATGAAGAATTTTTGAAAGAGCCCAACAGCCACATTTCCCACAAGTATCTTCATACCCATTACTATAAGCGTAATTCTTATGAAACTGCTGACCAGGAAGAATATGATAAATTAGTTGAAAAATTAAAATAAAATAGAATAAATAAAATATTCTCTGCAAAAAGCAGAGAATATTTTATTGTGTAAACACAAGTGTATTGTGTTATAATGAATACAATTAATGAAGCAAAGATCTGACCTATGCCACGATATATTCATTGAACCGGGGTGAAGCAAGCAGGCTTTGCTATAGAAAGCAGGTGCAGTATGCTTATAAAGAATGGCAGGATAATAGACCCCTTATCAAAAACAGATGAGATTGCAGATATATTGATTGAGGGAAATATTATCAAGAGAATCGGAAAAAATATTAATATTGATTATGAAAAAACAATAAATGCTGAAGGAATGATTGTTGCCCCGGGACTAATAGATGTTCATGTTCACTTCAGGGAACCGGAGGCCGAATATAAGGAAGATATAATGTCCGGCTCAAAGGCAGCTGCAAGAGGCGGATTTACAACAGTGGTATGTATGGCTAACACCGAACCTGTAGTGGACAATGCAGAAACTCTCAAATATATAAATGATATAAAAAGATATTCTCCAATCAATGTTCTTCAGGCAGCAGCCGTAACTAAAGGATTAAAGGGAATAGAGATTGTAAATATGGAAGAATTGAAAAATTACGGTGCAGCAGGATTTTCTGATGACGGTCTTCCCCTAATGGACACAAGCATAGTGTTAAAAGCAATGATGGAAGCAAAAAGGCTTAATTTGCCTATAAGCTTTCATGAGGAAGACCCCCGGTTGATAGACAGTCCAGGCATAAATGAGGGCAGAATATCAAAAGTGTTTGGCATTAAAGGAGCATCCCACCTTGCGGAAGATGTGATGGTTGCAAGAGATTGCGTAATTGCTTTAAAAACAGGTGCAAAAGTCAACTTTCAGCATATAAGCTCAGGATTATCAGTTGATATAATAAGACATGCCAAATTAATGGGTGCAAATATTACCGCTGAAGCTTCGCCCCACCACTTTTCCATGACAGAGGAGGCCATACTTGAATTTGGTACAAATGCGAAAATGAATCCTCCCTTGAGAACAGAATATGACAGAATGAAAATAATTGAAGGTTTAATAGACGGCACCATTGATATAATTGCTTCTGACCATGCTCCTCACATCAAAGAAGAAAAGAACAGGGAATTCAGCAAGGCCCCAAGCGGAATTATCGGTTTGGAAACGGCCTTGTCCCTTGGTATTACCAATTTAGTAAAGAATAATCACCTTACAATTATGGAACTTTTGAAAAAAATGACTCTTAACCCTGCAAAACTGTATAATTTACAGTCAGGAATTAAAGAGGGCAATAAGGGAGACCTTGTTATATTTGACATTGATGAAAGCTGGATTGTTGATACCATCTCAAAATCAAGCAATACCCCTTTTTTAGGCAGAGAATTATGCGGCAAGGTTAAATACAACATCTGTAACGGAAAAATTGCATATGCAGATAAATAATATCCAAATGCGGTAATTTACATATAATAAATTGAAATATAAAAACAGCAGGTGATATTATGATATATTTAGATAATGCAGCTACAACATTTCCGAAACCCCCATCAGTATATGAAAGTGTAATGAGGGCAATGACGGTCTACGGAGCAAATCCGGGCAGGGGAAGTCATAAAATGGCAATTGAAGGTGCCAGAATTATGTATGAGACCAGAGAGTTATTAGCTGACTTATTCAATTTAGATGACCCCATGAAAGTAATTTTCACATTTAATGCAACAGACAGTTTAAATATTGCTATAAAAGGCCTTTTAAATTCCGGGGACCACCTAGTAACCACAGAAATGGAGCACAATTCAGTTTTAAGACCTATTAAGGAATTAGAAAAGTCAGGAGTAGAAAATGCAATTGTAAAATGCGCAGCCGACGGAACCATTAATTTAAATGATTTGGAAAATGCAATAAGGGATAACACGAAATTAATTGTGACAACCCATGTCTCAAATTTAACAGGCACAATATTTCCGGCAGAGGAAATTGGGAATATATGTAAGAAACACAGCATACCATATTTGTTAGATGCTTCACAAAGTGCCGGCGTTTTAAATATTGACATGAAAAAATTCAATATAAGCTTTTTAGCGGTGCCCGGTCATAAAGGACTTTTAGGACCTCAGGGAACAGGTTGTCTTTTGATAAACAGCGATATAGAAATAAAACATTTAAAAGAAGGGGGCACCGGCAGTCAGTCCAGCTCTTTAGTACATCCGGATTTCTATCCGGATAGATTAGAGGCGGGGACACATAATCTACCGGGCATTGCCGGATTAAATGCGGGAGTAAAGTATATTTTAAAAAGGGGCATAGAATCGATTTACAGCCACGAAAAAGCTCTTCTCGATACATTCATTGTTGAATTGAGAAAAAACCCTAGAATCAAAATATACGGCCCCAAATCCATTGAGCACAGAATCGGAGTTCTTCCTGTTAACATAGAAGGCATGGACTCTTCTGAAGTTGCTAATATTTTAGATTCGGAATATAATATTGCTGTAAGGCCGGGACTCCACTGTGCTCCCTTAGCCCACAAAGCAATCGGAACAGAAAAATTAGGTGCTGTCAGATTTGGTCTGGGGCCCTTTAATAAAAGCACAGATATTATTGCAGCAGTGAAAGCAGTAAGTGAAATAGCCGGCAGGTAAAAGAAACTAGTTATATATTTTTAACTATAGGGACATTTTTAATGTCCCTAAAATTTTAATAATTTTTTAATGCAATAATATAAAAAGTTTGGTATAATTTGATTAACAAAATTTCACAGGGTAGTATATGAAAAGAATAATATTATTTATTATAATAATTTCAATTTTTGTAGCGGCAGTTCTTTGCTCTCCATATTTTAAAGAATTGTTTGAAACTTTGGATGAAAAAAAGATTTATAAAATTGAAAATATAAAAAGCACAGAAATTTTTACACTTGAAGAAGTTGAGTTTTTTAACAGGGGTATAGTATCATATAACAATCAAAAAACAGTTTTTACGGATTTTAACAATAAAGTTTTATGGGAAGCTCAAAACACAGAATTTTCTAACAAGGTATTTGTTACGGACAATTATATTTTCAGACAGGCAAATAACAATATTACTGTGGTGGACAAAAATAAGCAAGAGTTCGTAATAGCTGAAATTCAGGGGAATATCATAAATGTTTCACGTGAAAACAACAGGACGGGAATGATTGTTAAAGGAAATGGACAAACCCTTTATATAATGGATGAAAACAATAAAGTTGTTGTGGACAACAAGGAATTCCAGGATACAATTACAGGAATATCCATTAATGATAAATCTCAAGCTTATTCAGTTACTACCTTTACATTTGAAAATGGAGTTCCTGTCAATACTATATATTACTTTATAGATGATGTTGAATTGTGGAATTCAACAATAGCAAAGGAAATTTTAATAAAAACGAAAGTTGTTAACAGCAATCTAATAGCTCTTGGAACAGAAAATATATATTTTTATAATAATAACGGCAAGTTAATGTGGAAGAACAGAATATACAATAAAATTCTTGATTATGAAATATCTAAGGACATGATTAATATATTGTATGAAAAGGACCAGACTGCTGAATTATTATCGTATAATTTTAATGGCAGAGTTATGGAAATTCAAACAGCGCCTGCCGGTTCAAAGAAGTTGAAGCTGGTTGAAAACAAAGCATTTGTGTATAATGATAATTCAATTTACCTGCTGCACGGCAATAAAAGTGACAAATTATTTGAGAATTCAGAAAAATTTGAAGACTTCTTAATTGAAGGAAATAACATTTACATATTGTTTAAAAATAAGATTATCACAGGACAAATAAAGTAATATTAAGGGGGTAATAAAATGATAGTTGATATTATTATAGTTGTATTTGCAGGATACCTGTGTTTTATCGGATACAAAAAAGGATTTATACTGACTGTCTTTGACACATTGGGTCTTGTAGTATCATTTTTCTTAAGTAGGGAAATGTATCATTTTGCAGAAAGATTTTTACTAAACAATACAAAATTGTTTGTAAAACTCCATGATTATTTTGAATTGAAACTTTCCATGAATGCAGTTAACAATTTAAGCAAGGTTCCCGTCGAACTGCAGAAATTTGTAAATAATATAATGGCAGGCGGGGCTCTTGATACTTTTGCTGTTTTTGTGGACAATATGAGCCTTTTAATAATAAGATCAATCAGCTTTGTTGTTACATTCCTTGCAATATATGTAATATTGCTTCTTTTGACAACTTTAATAAATACTGTAACGAAATTGCCTTTACTAAATCTTACAAACAGATTATTCGGTGCCTTTATGGGAATATTAAAAAGTGTTATAATTCTGTATTTAATATTTGCATTAGCAGCTCCCATGCTGAGCTTCATGCAGGATAGGCCTTTAGCACAATCCGTATTGAATTCGGAGTCAAGAAAAATATTCTATGACAATAATATTATATTGAATTATTTATCATATAAAGGTTTTTATGAAAATTAAAGGAGACAAAATGAAGATTATTGATGCAAGAAAAAAAGTATGTCCCCAGCCGGTTATTATGACAAAAAAGGAAGCAGACCAGGGTGCTGAAGAAATTACGGTAATTGTGGACAATGAAACAGCAAAGATTAATGTAAGCAAGTTCGGCACACAATTAAAATATACGGTAACGGCAGAAGATAAAGAGGACGGCACTTACATAATTCTTAAAAAGGACAGTGAAAACAAGAAGCAGACAGAAATAACCACTGATATTCAAAATAAAAACACCTGTTATTTAATTACATCCGATAAAATGGGCAAGGGGTCAGATGACTTAGGCAGAATACTTATGAAAAGTTTTCTCTACACCTTGTCCGAAACAAAACCATATCCTGATTTCCTGGTATTTTTGAATTCAGGGGTAAAGCTTACCACTGAAGGCTCAGAGTCTATTGACGATATAATGAAGCTAGAAGAGGGCTGCACAAAAATTGTTTCATGTGGAACATGTCTGGATTTCTTTGAAATTAAGAGCAAATTACAGGTTGGGTCTATTTCAAACATGTATGATATTGTTGATATTATTTCAAATTCAAACAATACAATTACTATATAAGGAGAACACTTATGCCTATGAAGTTAAATGTAGGAGATGTGGTAAAACTAAAGAAAAAACATCCCTGCGGCGGTTATGACTGGGAGATACTGAGAATTGGTGCAGACTTTAGAATAAAATGCACTACCTGCCAAAGACAGGTATGGCTTCCACGAAGCGAAGTAGAAAGAAGAATAACAAAAATACTATATCAAGCCGAGGATGAGCCATCTGATAAGCAATAAAAAAACATTGACATCAAAAGAAAAATATTATAGTATAAGTTGAAGTTAAACCTTTAATCTGGCACAGTGAGGCTGGGAAGGAACATAATGGGGCTTTTATCAGGTCTTCCTTTGCTGTGTGCAAGGAAGACCTTTTATCTTTAAACTAGTCCTGAGAGGCTAAAAAGGAGGAAACACATGTTAAGAGGCAGAAGTATAATCGAACCAATGGATTTATCACTTGAGGAGCTGGATGAAATACTGAATTTAGCAAATGAAATAATTGAAAATCCGGCTGCTTATGCAGATGTGTGCAAGGGAAAGGTACTTGCCACATTATTTTATGAACCGAGCACAAGAACAAGACTGAGCTTTGAATCTGCAATGCTGAGGCTCGGAGGCAGCGTTATGGGGTTTTCATCAGCAGAATCAAGCTCTGCAGCAAAGGGGGAAAGTGTTGCTGACACCATAAGAACAGTAGCATGTTATGCAGATATAGCAGCTATGCGCCATCCAAAAGAAGGTGCTCCCATGGTTGCTGCAATGAAAGCAAATATACCTGTTATAAATGCAGGCGACGGAGGCCACCAGCACCCAACCCAAACATTGACAGACCTGCTAACCATCAAGACGGTAAAAGGCAGATTAAATGATTTTACCATAGGTCTTTGCGGTGATTTAAAATTTGGACGGACGGTTCATTCATTGATAAAAGCCTTGTCAAGATATGAAAATGTAAAATTTGTCCTAATATCACCGGATGAATTGAGGGTGCCGGATTATATCAGGGAAGAAATACTGAAGAAAAACGATATTCAATTTATAGAAGTGGAAAGGCTTGAAAATATAATAGGCGATATAGATGTTCTATATATGACAAGAGTTCAAAAAGAAAGATTTTTCAATGAAGCAGACTATATAAGATTAAAGGACAGCTATATTGTGGACAATAAAAAAATGTCAAATGCAAAAGAGGATATGATTCTTATGCACCCGCTTCCAAGGGTTAATGAAATATCAGTGGAAGTTGACAATGACCCCAGGGCAGCATATTTTACACAAGCTAAATGCGGAATGTATATAAGAATGGCTTTAATTATGAAATTATTGGGGGTGGAATAATGCTTAATATAGACAGTGTAGAAAAAGGATTGGTAATTGACCATATAAAGGCGGGCAAGGCCATGGAAATATACCACTATTTAAATCTTGACAAGATGGACTGCAGCGTTGCCATAATTAAAAATGCAAAAAGTAAGAAACTGGGGAAAAAGGATATAATAAAAGTAGAGAATAATATAGATATGGACCTTAAAGTACTTGGCTTCATAGATCCAAACATAACAATCAATGTTATTGACAATTCTGTCATAATAGAAAAAATAAATTTAGAACTGCCCCAGGAAGTTGAAAATGTTGTTAAATGTAAAAATCCAAGATGCATAACTTCAATAGAGCAGGAAATAGTTCATAAATTCAGACTGACTGATAAAGAAAGAGAAATTTACAGGTGTGTATACTGCGACACAGCTTATGATAAGAAGTAGCTGTAAGCAAACGGAGAAAATGATGAAGGTTTTAGTGACAACTGTTTATGAAAACAAGCAAATTTCTAAAAATATCTACAGACTTTCTGTAGAATTTGAATATGAAATAAAACCCGGACAATTCTTTATGCTTAAAACAACCGATAATTCCTTCCTGCTTCCAAGACCTGTAAGTATTAACGATGTAAATGGAAAGCTTATTTCATTCCTATACAGAATAGGAGGACAAGGAACTGAAAAAATAAGCAGCCTCCGTAAAAATGATGGGCTCCAAATATTCGGTCCCCTGGGAAACGGCTTTGAGCTTGATAATCTGAAAGGAAAAACTGCTCTAATAGGCGGAGGTATTGGAATTGCCCCTCTCTTGTATTTGTGTAAAAAGCTGGGGAAGGATGCCGACGTATATTTGGGATACAGAGATTTGGAAAATATATATATGACTGATGAATTCAAATCTTATGCTGCCACCTGTGTTATTGTAACAGAAGATGGAAGCTTTGGTGAAAAAGGGTTTGTGACAGATTTTGTCCCATATGAAAAATATGATACGGTTGTAAGCTGCGGTCCTGAAATAATGATGAAAAAGGTTTCGGATATCTGCAGGGATAAAAACATTAAATGCTATCTTTCACTGGAAAGAAGGATGGCATGCGGTATGGGAGCATGTTTGGGCTGCACGGTAAAAACAAAGACAGGAAACAAAAGAGCATGCAGGGAAGGCCCTGTATTCGACAGTGAAGAATTATTATAGAGGATAACTATGGCAAATTTGGAAACAAGTGTAATGGGTCTAATGTTTAAAAATCCCATATTGGCCGCATCCGGCACCTTTGGCTTTGGTGAAGAATTTTCTCAAATTTATGATATTTCAATTCTTGGAGGAATTTGCAGCAAGGGTCTTACACCAGCCCCAAGAAGCGGCAATGAAGGAATAAGACTATGGGAAACTCCCATGGGGCTGATGAACAGCATAGGTCTTGAAAATCCGGGCATTGATAAATTTATAAGCGATGAGCTTCCAAGGATGAAGAAGTATAATACGGTAATATTTGCTAACCTGGGGGGACACTGTGAAGAAGATTATTTTGAAGGTATTTATAAATTAAATGATACAAGTGTAGATGGAGTGGAGCTTAATATTTCCTGCCCAAATGTAAAAAGCGGCGGCATGGCCTTCGGTGTGAAATCTTCCGTAGCCTATGAAATAGTATCAAAAGTCCGAAAAATATGCAAAAAACCCCTTATGGTCAAATTATCGCCAAATGCTGAAAATATTCCGGACATGGCTGCAGCCTGTGAAGCAGCCGGGGCAGATGCAATTTCCTTAATCAATACAATTCAAGCTATGGCAGTGGATATTAAAAACAAAAAAGCTGTATTTGACAATGTTTATGCAGGGCTTTCGGGTCCCTGCGTTAAACCGGTTGCTCTGCGTATGGTTCACGAAGCTGCAAAAACGGTCAAAATCCCCATATGCGGATTGGGGGGCATCATGAAGGCACATGATGTAATTGAATTCATTATGGCAGGTGCAGCATTAGTTCAAATAGGGACAGCAAACTTTATAAAACCTGATATTGCATTAGATATTATTAATGACCTGGAAGAATTTTTAGACAATGAAAATATTAAATCCTTAGACGAAATAAGAGGAATTATATAAACAGGAGGATTAAAGGAATTATGGTAGATGTAGTTGAAATATTGAAAGAATGCGGGGCCTTGCTTGAAGGTCACTTCCTTCTTTCGTCCGGCAAACACAGCAACAAATATTGTCAATGTGCAAAACTCCTTCAATATCCGGACAAGGCGGAAAAGGTTGTTTCTCTTGTCAAGAATAAGGTCAGCCACCTTGACTTGGATGTAATAGCCGGGCCTGCAATGGGAGGAATAACAGCGGCTTATGAGCTTGGCAGACAATTAGGCATAAAAGCAATATTTACCGAGAGAGAAAACAATGTGATGACTTTAAGAAGGGGCTTTGAAATAAAAGCCGGCGACAGGATACTTATAATGGAAGATGTTGTTACTACCGGGAAATCCTCAGGAGAAACAGCCAAGGTTCTTGAAGGTTTAGGCGGCATAGTAGTAGGGATCGCTTGTATTGTAGATAGGAAGGTAAGTGAGATTCAATTGCCTATTTACAGTTCAGTAGAATTATTCTTTGAAAGCTATGATGAAGAAAACTGCCCTATGTGCAAAAAAGGCTCAAAACCTGTAAAGCCCGGAAGCCGAAAATTTTAAATAAAACGGGACCTTCGGGTCCCGTGGTCCATATACTTTCCTTCCTGCGAAATTTATATACTGCGATATATGCCTTGTAAACGCTTGTGTTACGCCTCTTTCCTAGGAAATCCGCTTTGCTTAAATATGTTTTCATTTATTTGCTGTTTACAAACCAAGGGAAAAGTATTAAATTATATATATGCTGCTGTGTTGAAAATGCTGGCATGGCTCAGAGGTAGAGCAGCTGATTCGTAAT
>CAZAYQ010000045.1:0-5829 GCA_964489345.1 uncultured Clostridia bacterium
AAAAATTGGTCTATCCCTTTATCAGTCAAAGGATGCTTTGCAAGCTGCTCTATAACCTTGTAGGGTATGGTGGCAATATGGCATCCTAATTTTGCTGCTTCTATGACATGCATGGGGTGTCTTATGCTTGCAGCAATAATTTCAGTATCAATTTCATAGTTCCAGAAAATATCAACAATTTCCTTTACGATAGTCATTCCGTCATTGCTTATATCATCAAGTCTTCCCACAAATGGACTCACATAAGAAGCCCCTGCTTTTGCTGCAAGAAGCGCCTGGCCTGCTGAAAATATCAATGTTACATTTGTTTTGATTTTTTCTTTGCTTAAAGCCTTTACTGCTTTTAACCCTTCAACCGTCATGGGAATTTTAATAATTATATTCTTGTGTATTTTAGCCAGCTCTTTTGCTTCTTTAATCATCCCCTCTGAATCCAAACTTATAACTTCAGCACTTATGGGACCGTCGACTATTGAAGTAATCTCCCTCACCACATCTTCGAACACTCTTCCTTCCCTTGCTATCAATGACGGGTTTGTGGTAACCCCGCAGATAACCCCCATGTCATTTGCTTTTTTAATTTCTTCAACATTAGCCGTATCAATAAATAATTTCATTTTTTCCTCCTATTCTTCTTTTACTAAATCCTTGCTTCCAAAAATTACCTTGAGCAGGAATTCAGGCAGTACAATCTGCCTTTTTATTCTTTTTGGCTCCTTAATAAGTCTGTAGAGCCACTCCAAACCTAAATTTATAAATATATCCGGAGCCCTTTTCACAATGCCCGCCAAGCCGTCCAAAGTACCGCCGTTTCCTATTATTACATTGGCATTTATCAAGTCTTTGTTATAGTCTATCCAGAGCTCCTGTTTTTTTGCACCAAATCCTACAAAAAGGATATGAGGCTTATGCTTGTTAATGTCTTCAATGACAGCTTTTTCTTCCGGGTGGCCGCGGTTTCCAAGATGACTACCCTTGAAATATCCATGCCGGCTTCCTACAGTTTTAATTCCGGGATATTTATTTTGAACGTTTTTAATTGCAGCTTCAGCTACTCCAGGTTTACCGCCAACCACATAGAGCTTGAGACCTTTTTCATGGGCCATTTTCAGCAGGTTTATCGACAAATCATAACCTGCCACCTTCTCCTTCAATGGAAGTTTTTTTATTTTCCCCGCATAAATCAAACCTACTCCATCAGCTACATTCACATCCGACCTGTTCATTATATTAAGAAATTCTTCATCCTTTTGACACATCATGATTATTTCCGTATTGGGAGTGTAAATTATATATTTTTCATCATTTTCAATCTTTTCTTCTGCAGTTTTTAATGCTTCATTCATGGATATATTGTTAATTCTCACACCCATTATACTTAGTTTATCCATTGCTTATTTCCCTTAATATCTTATAGTTAATATTGGTTAATTCTCTTATTTTATCAACGCTTTTTGAAAGCATTTCCTTTTCTTCTTTCTCATTATTAATTTTATATATTATTTCGTCATATATAGCCTTCTCGTCAATATTGTCAATTCTGCAGGCTATTTTCATATTTACGCTGTTTACAAAATGGTCTACCTTCTGGTCATATGATACGGCAACAATAGGCACATTGGCAGCTGCAGCAAAAATCAGGGAATGGAGTCTCACCCCCACCATCACATCCATGGTTTTAATTATGTCAAAAGCATCTCCCGTTGACAGTCTATCCCTGTAATAAACAGCCCTGTCCCCTAATATTTTTTCAACCTGATCAATCAGCTGCAAATCTTCCTTATGATAAAATGGAATGAAGTGACATTCAATCCCATCATCAATAAGCTTTTCTGCAAGCTTGCCAATTTTAGCGCTGACATCCGAATCCTTCCAGTTTCTCAAAGAAAAGCAGACCTTCCTTATGTCTTGCTTTTCATAATCCATGGAATCGTCTTTCCTTAAATTTATTACAGGATCTGTAGAAAGAAAAATTTTCCTTCCGTCGACTCCTATGCTTTCCAGAAATTCCTTGGAATGCTTATCCCTTACAGTTATGTAATCGACCAGTGACAAAGTGCTCCTGACTGCTTTTATGCTTTTATCGCATGTTATAGGACCGATTCCCTGGCTCAGCATCACAACCTTATTTTTCATAAGCTTTGCCAGCCTTATCAAAAATAAATAATAATAAATGCTTCTTTTGCTGGTTACATCCTGCAAAAGGCTTCCGCCGCCGAAAATCAGCACATCAGCAGATTTAAGAGCATTTAGTATAGACAGCACATTGTACCTGTCAATTGTGCTTACATTGTATCTTTTGCTTGTTGTTACCTTGTTCCCGGAAAGAACTGTTATGTTTTTTCTGTCGGTTATTTCAAAAATTTGTTTCAGCGTCATTTCCAGAATTGCTTCATCCCCTAAATTGCCAAAGCCATAATAGCCTGCCAACAACATTTTTTTCACTTCAGCCTCTCCTGTATTTTCACAAATGCTCTGTTACATATACCGGATATAAGAACCAGCACACAGCCTATAGCTATGCCAAAGCCAAGGGCAATTACCGTTCTTGCAAAAGAAAGGTAAATGGGCGTTCTTATATGGGAAAAAGTATTTATTACAGAGGATGTGCCTATTGCTCCTGCCAGCATGAAAATTCCCGTATAAAACTCAGACTTTTTGCCTGCAGCATAGGCAGCCCCGAATATTGCAGGAAATGCTATTAGAAATTCCTTGGTTCTCGGTCTTGCCAAAAGCACATATTCCATAAAATTTCTGCTTATCATTTCAATGTTGGAAGGCTGAATTTCTGTTTCATGGCCTGTTCTTGAAATATAAATATAAGCAGCAAGGGCAAGCACACCTGCAATTATGCCGTAATAAATTTTAATTTCCTTGTTTAAAAACCTTACTGTAGTATTGACTACCCCCTTAACCGAATCCCCGTCCTTATTCATAAAGTAAATTATAAACATAATAATGAAAATTCCAAAGGGAAGTATCTGGGCAAATTTTACTCCCCTGAAAATATCCATTTCAAGCATATATTTTACATCTGCAAGCATTGAAACAGTAAATACGGCACCGGCCAGAGAAATTGCCACACTGCCTGCAAGTATCAGGGTTGAATAAACAATTATCTGCAAATTGGAATAGCTCTTTTTAGACTCGTATATCCTTTTTATCTGCATCATGAAAAAGTAAATTGCAAGGCCTGAAAATACTACAGCTGCTCCAAAGGCAAATCCTTTCTCTGCCAGATTTCGCATCACTAATGGTATAAATGCAGCAGGCAAAGCAAATAAATATAAATATTCAGCAAATTTATGCTTGATATTAAACATTTTTATAAAAAGCATCACTGCAGCCAGGGTAATTCCAAAGGCAAGCAGGGCCATTCTTTTAGAGCCTATGTTGAAGCTTCCCATAGCCTCAGCTTTTCCGAAATTTATATTGTGGGCAGACAATCTCTTTTCCAAACTTTTAAAAGTTCTTTCATATTCATCAACATCTGTAAGAAACTTCGTGCTTTCCTTTTCTTCAAAGAAAGGTTTAAAATAAATAACCCTTATATTTCTTTCGGTAACAGCCCGAAACATTGTATTTTCAATTTCTTCTGCTCCTTCATAATTGTAGTACCTGTTTCTTTCTCTTATGAAATCCCACATGGTAAATGCACGCAGGGCCTGATATCCGGAATCTTCAACCAGATCGTCCAGACCTTCCTGGTCTAAGTGTTCTCTTTGTGTACCGCTTTCAATCAGTGCAAGAGCAATATTTTCTTCTTTTATGTAATTTAAGAATTTATATTCATTGCCGGGATAACCCAGGACTTCTTTGCCGTGGACAAGGTAAATTCTCGGCTCCAAACCATATCTTTCATTGGCTGCCCTATAAACATCAGCCAGCTTTTCATTTGATGCAGGAAAGTTAATTGGTCTTAATATAACATCCAAACCTGCATCCTTTGCCATGGCTATTTTTTCAGAATCGTAACCGATTCCCATGTTCATGAGCCTTGAATCAGCTACCCTTTGAACTTCATATACACCTTTGCCGGCTAAGTTCATCGTCTTTTCTAATTCTGTGTAGTATACGTCATCAACTATACCCTTTAAAACTATGTAATAAACATTGTCAACTATATGCGTTTCATAAAACTCATCAGCATATCTTTCTTCCAGGCCGGAAAGTATATAGCTGTAAATATCTTCATCTTCAGTTGTAACTATAACATCAACGGCACTTATTTCATTTTCTGTAATGGCTCTTACAATTTCCGGGCTGTAATCCTCCTGCCACTTGTATTCTTTCCTTAATTCTGAAACTATTTCTGCCCTCAGGCTGTAACCGGCTTCAATCATTAATTTAATGGTTTCTTCCTGTATTGCAACAGACTCTGCCCCAAATTCCTTGAACTTCCTCATCCAGTAGCTCAGGTCATTGTTTGAGCTGTCTGCAAATCTCTTCATTTCATTATAATCAAGAACTATTTCCGTTGTTTTATACCCTTTTTCAATTTCTGCTCTCTGATACAGGGTATACAAACCCACTATTAGGGTAAGACAAATCAAAATCAAAACTATTTTATCAACTTTCTCTTTCATTCTTTCTCCTTTATGACAAGGGGACGGGGGTACTGTCACCTTTTTTCAGTATACAAACAACCATTTTCACCAAAAATTCTTTAAAAATGGGCAGCCTTGCCGGGTATTTAAAAAAGTTTCTCAAGGGCTCTTCAGAATAATATTCTAATTCAAAACTGCTCTTTTGTAAAATGCTGTTTGCTCTTTTAATTGACATTTTATTTATATATGAAAAATATTCACTGCCGCCTTCTTTTTTGCTTATGCGAAAATTCATTCTTTCTTTCCCGTCAGGCAGGTCTTTAACCAGTTCTTTATAGGTTTTTATGAGAGTCTTTTCGCTGAAAAATACATGAACCCATGGTATTCCTATGGCATCGCTTAAGTGGGCGCCGTAGGGATGATTGTAGGGCGGAAAATTCAAATACAGCCTGCCGTCCTTTTTCAAAATACGATAGCATTCTTTAAGAACCATTTCCGGCTTATCAACATGCTCCATGGCATCATTCATTATGATTGTGTCGAATGCTTCATCTTCAAAGGGCATGCTTGCAGCATCACCCTGGATAAATTCAAATTTATCCCCCATGCCATACTCTTTTGCCAGGTTTTTTGCTTCTTCTTTGTATTTTCCTAAAATCTCTATGCCGATAATTTTTTTTACCCCTTTAGAAGCATAAAAAACAGTTTTCCCTCCTGCCCCGCAGCCAATATCCAAAACAAGCTTATCCTTAAACATTTCATCAAGAGTGCTGTGCTTAAGATAAAACTTGATGGTATCCATTCCTTTTTCATACTGCCAACGGGCGTAGGTTTTTTTGCCTTCATTATGTAAATTAAAGGGGTGTACAGGCAGCTTGAAAAATTTGTTCGCTGTCATACATAATTTATACATAATTTACCTTCTCCTGAAATTGTCTCTGAACACTTTTGCTGTCCTCCATGCAATTATATCATTTCACTTTATTTAATTCAATGTAAATGTTCATGCTTATTGAAGTGGGCAAATTTTTGATTAATACAGTATTATTTTATGAAATACCATGATCTACCATATAAAACTGTGCAAATTTTTGATTAATACAGTATTTTATAAAAATATGTGATGTTTTTCCCTGTATTAATCAAAAATTTGCACACTGATAAAATAGTTAGACCTAAAGTGAACTGTGACTCGCAGGAACTTTTTCGGAACCTTTTCAGGAGATTTTTTCGAAGGAAATTTTCAAAAAGATATCTATCGTTTTTTGTTGAATTTTATCCC
>CAZAYQ010000045.1:5929-10986 GCA_964489345.1 uncultured Clostridia bacterium
TTTTCGAAGGAAATTTTCAAAAAGATATCTATCGTTTTTTGTTGAATTTTATCCCTATTTAATGTAAAATGTCAATATATATTTTAAGGAGTGTTTTATGAAAAAGATAATCATTTTTACATTAGTTTTAGCATTGGCATTTACTGCGGTAATTTATGCCGCCCCGGGAGATTCCAATGATCCCATCGTTGTTTTAAGCTATTTGAATGACCGTATCAAAGCATTGATCAGCGACTACAAACTGGATGAATTAGAAAATTTGCAGAAGAAGGTTGACGGTTTGGCAGGCGGCGGTACAGGCGGCTCATCAGCAGCTTTAGAGGTAGTTGAAATCAAAACAGGTGAAAAATTAATTGCTGGAGCCGGTACAGAACTTATTTTAAGAGGCGGAAAAGCTTTTGTAATTGGAAGCGAATTAGGCGGTATTTCAAATGTTACGGCAGGCAAGGATTTCGTTTCCGGCATGGAATTTGTCGCAAATCATCTGATGATAGTTCCAAGGGATGACGGGCGAGGCGCTTATACAAATGACTATGCAATTTTCATGGTCAGAGGTGCATACGAAATAATCAATCAGTAATAACAAAAACTCCGGGGAATTTTAGGTCAGTCTCCGGAATTTTTGTCAATTAATATTATTTGACAATTTTAAATGCCTGTGCTACTATAATTTTACGGGGAGCTTAATGAATTAGGCTGAGATCGAACTACTCAAATGTTTAAAACCCTGAAACAGTTCTGCTGTTTGGAACCTGATCCGGATAATGCCGGCGTAGGGATTGTACATGACATATAGATAAAGTCAATTATGAGTACCTCCCTTTTATCAGGGGAGGTTTTTGCTTTTTATTTCAATACTACAGGAGGCTTTAATGGAAGCTAATATTGCAATACAGGTTTTACCCCATGTATCAAATGATGAGGAAGTTTTACGAATAGTTGATGAAGTAATTGATTATATTAAAGGAACAGGATTGAATTATTACGTTGGACCCAGCGAAACATCTGTTGAAGGGGATTATGACCAATTGATGGAAATCGTCAAAAACTGCCAGTTAGTGGCGCTAAAGGCCGGGGCTCCCAAGGTATCTGCTTATGTAAAAATCTCTTTGGCTCCTGAGAGCGGGGTGTTTACTATTGAAGAAAAAGTTACAAAGCATCATTAATAATACATCCTCTCTTATAGCAATAGTTTTAATACTGGCTGTCTGGCAGTTTGTATCATCTGCCGGTCTTGTCCCAAAATTTATGCTGCCCTCACCCTTGGATGTGGCGGCGGCATTTATAAATGATTTCTCCTTATTGATGGGGCATGCCAAAACAACATTGACAGAAGCATTGCTGGGACTTACTATCGGTGCGGCATTGGGTTTTGTGATAGCTGTGCTTATGGACAGATTCAGCTTGTTTGAAAAATCAGCATACCCGCTGATAATACTTACACAGACGGTACCCACAGTAGCCATAGCCCCTCTTTTGGTTTTATGGCTGGGATACGGATTGCTGCCTAAGGTAACATTGATTGTACTTACAAGCTTTTTCCCCATAACAGTAAGCCTGCTTGAAGGATTTCATTCGGCAGACCCTGATGCCTTAAACTTGTTAAAGGCAATGGGCGGAAACAGACTTCAGTCTTTTATGCATATCAAAATGCCAAGCGCTTTAAATCAGTTTTTTTCGGGACTTAAAATTTCTGTGTCCTATTCAGTGGTAGGTGCTGTTATTGCTGAGTGGCTTGGTGGATTGTCAGGCCTTGGAGTATATATGACAAGAGTCAGAAAATCCTACTCCTTTGATAAAATGTTTGCTGTTATATTTTTCATATCAATCATAAGTCTGCTGCTTATGTTTGCAGTATCATACTTAAGAAAGGCTGTTATGCCTTGGGAAAACAAAAAAAATTGAAAGGATGTCTATAATGAAAAATAATGTAATGCTTTTAATATTAATTTTAATATTGTCAATTTTTGTGCTGACATCATGCGGTAACCAAACACCGGGGCAGCAGGCAGGGGAAGGAAGCGTAAAAATAGACATAGTGCTGGACTGGACCCCGAATACAAACCATACCGGCTTGTACGCTGCCCAGGCTAAGGGCTTCTTTGAAGAAGAAGGAATTGAAGCTGTAATAATGCAGCCTCCCGAAGGCGGAGCCGAAGCAATAGTTGGAGGCGGAGGGGCGGAATTTGGAATCGGCTTTCAGGACTATCTGGCTCCAAATTATGCATCTAATGCACCAATGCCTGTAACTGCAGTTGCTGCAATAATTCAGCACAATACTTCGGGCATAATATCCTTAAAGAAAACCGGCATCGATAGGCCGGAAAAATTGGCAGGCCATAACTACGCCACATGGAATATGCCCATAGAATTAGCCATCATCGAAAAAATAGTCAAAGATGACGGCGGCAGCTTCGAAGATATAGAATTGGTTCCAAGCACCGTAACAGACGTAATTACAGCCTTGCAGACAGATATTGATTCTGTGTGGATTTATTATGCCTGGGACGGGATTGCTGCAAAAGTAAAAGGATTGGAAACAAATTATTTAAATTTTGCAGACTATGGCAAGGAATTAGATTTTTACAGCCCTGTTTTGTTTGTAAATGATAATTTTGCTAAGTCAAATCCGGAAATTGTAAAAAAAGTTTTATCAGCCGTTAAAAAAGGCTACGAATATGCAATTGAAGCTCCGGAAGACGCAGCGCAAATCCTTTTGAAAGCAGCACCAGAACTTGATTCCGAAATAGTTATTGAAAGCCAAAAATGGCTGGCGGACCAATACATAGCAGATGCTCCAAAATGGGGGCATATAGACCAGGAGAGATGGGATGCATTCTATGGCTGGTTATTTGAAAACAATCTTATTGAAATGGAAATTCCGAAAGGAAGGGGCTTTACCAATGAATACCTTCCTGATTAGCTAACTTAAGGGGGCAAAATGCAAAAGCTGACTGTGAAAAATATAAGCGTCTCTTATGAAGGCAGCAAAACAATTGAAGATATTTCTGTAGTATTGAATAAGGGTGAGATAGTCAGTATACTCGGGGTTAGCGGAGTGGGTAAAACTACACTTTTTAACGTAATATCAGGTTTGATAAAAGCTGACTTTGGAACCGTTCTTTTAGACGGAAAAGATATTACAAACACTACCGGAAACACCAGCTATATGCTTCAAAAAGACCTGCTTCTTCCCTACAAGACCATAATTGATAATGTTTCTCTGCCCTTGGTCATCAGGGGGGAGAGAAAATCAAAAGCAAGAGGCTATGCTTCCAAATATTTTGAAGAATTTGGTTTGGAAGGCACCGAAAACCAATACCCTAATCAGCTTTCAGGGGGCATGAGGCAGAGGGCTGCCTTGCTGCGCACATATTTGTTCTCTGACCAGGTTGCCCTTTTGGATGAGCCCTTCAGCGCCTTGGACAGCATAACCAAAAGCAGCATGCACAGGTGGTTTCTTAATGTGATGGAGCAGATTAAGCTGTCAAGCTTTCTAATAACCCATGATATTGATGAAGCTATTCTATTGTCTGACAGAATTTATATAATGTCCGGCAAGCCCGGTAAAATAAGTGATGAAATAATAATCGATGAAGCAAAACCAAGAGACAAGGATTTCATTGTAAGCGATAACTTTATGAAATATAAGAAGCGGATATTAAAAGAATTGGAAAATTAAATGGGACAGTTTAAAACCGTCCCCACTGTCTCAATCCCTCTGACACAGTTCTATAAGAACTCCATATGTGGATTTTGGGTGACAAAATGCAATCTTGGCCCCTCCGGCACCATAGCGGGCTTTCTCATCTATCATCCTGATTCCGTTTTCTTTCATTTCTTCTATAGCTTTTTCTATATCATCAACCTTGTATGCAATATGCTGGACCCCTTCACCGTTTTTTGCAATATATCTTGCAATGGGTCCGTCTTCTTCTGTTGATTCCAATAGCTCAACCTCTGTGTCCCCAATGGGAAGAAAAGCAACCTTCACTTTTTGCTCCTCCACAGTTTCCGTGCCTGCTGATTTCAATCCAAGTATATTTTCATAGAAATTCAGTGTTTCATTTAAATTTTTAACGGCAATGCCGATGTGGTCTATTTTTTTAACCATATTATCACTCCTAATCGTTAAGAACTTTTAAAAATTCATCCCTTACCTGGTAAATGTTCTTATTTTTATTTAATATTTCAATTGCCTGGTCATCCAGCTTGTTTTCGCTGTCTGTATGAGAAATGACTATTTTTCTGAGCTCTTCTTCTATAAGCTCTACAAGCTCTAATTTCAGATTATTTTTTCGTCTTTCTTCAAATTTACCGCTTTCCTTGAGGTAATCCATATGAGATTTTATTTCAGCAAGAAGGTCTTGAATACCTTCGTTTTTAACAGCCGCAACTTTAACCACGGGAGGTCTCCTGTCCATATCCATGGTTAAATCAAGCATCATGTTTACCTCGACAGCTGTCCGGTCAGCTCCAAATAAATCACTTTTATTAACAGCAAAAATATCGCCTATTTCCATTATGCCCGCCTTAATCGACTGTATATCATCCCCTAAGCCCGGTACCATGACCATTACAATAGTGTCGGCAACCTTTACTATATCTACTTCAGACTGACCTACCCCTACGGTTTCAATAATTATATAATTATAGCCTGCTGCATCCAAAATTTTCAAGGCATTCTTGGTATATTTGGACAAACCCCCCAGGTAGCCTCTTGTCCCCATGCTGCGTATGAAAACATCCGGATTCAGCGATAAATCCTGCATACGGATTCTGTCTCCCAGAATTGAGCCGCCTGAATAAGGGCTGGTAGGGTCTATTGCAATTACACCAATCTTCTTCCCTTCGTCTAATAGTGCCTTGACTATTTTGTCGGTAAGGGTGCTTTTTCCCGCACCGGGAGGACCTGTAATTCCTATTATATGGGCATTTCCTGTATATTGATGAATTTCTCTGATAATTTTTTCTGCTTGTTCAGGATCATTTTCCACTGCGGTTATAAGTTTGGCACAAGCTCTTTTGTCACCTGTAAGCATTTTTTCTATCAATTG
>CAZAYQ010000046.1:0-3559 GCA_964489345.1 uncultured Clostridia bacterium
TTGTTTTAACTCAAACAAATACAGTTATAAGCAAAACACTAAAATTCCTTTCCAAAAAACCATATAATCATATTTCAATATCCTTTGTAGATGACTGCTCTACAATGTTCAGTTTTGGAAGAAAAATTGACTGGTTTCCATTAGTGGGAGGATTTGTAAAAGAGAATATAGAAAGCGGCGTATTCAAAATGCATCCTGAAACTAAATGTAAAATATATAAATTTGAAGTAACGGATGAAGATTATGATATTATTTCCAGGCGGCTCAATGATTTTCTGGCAGAACCGGAAAGATATAGATATAGTTTTTTAAGTGTTTTTTTAATTCGCTTAAACATACCCTATCAAAGAGAATATTATTATGTCTGTTCCACCTTTGTATCTTATCTGCTAAATGGAATAGTACCCTTACAGAAAGAAATATCACTTGTTATTCCGGATGATTACAATAATTTGAATTTAAAACCGGTATATGAAGGCCGATTACTTGAATATGTCACAAATGCGGTTTCCTGTATCAGTGTTTAACCGGGGGTGAAGAATTGATTCGAATTGATAATGACAATCCAAAAGCCATTTATGAACAAATTTATGATGAAATAGTCAGGCTTATATTTTCCAAGTCTTTGAAACCCGATGAAAAACTGCCTTCGGTAAGAGAACTTGCATCAACTATCAGAATCAATCCCAACACCATTCAAAAAGCATATAAGTACTTGGAAGAAGACAATTACATTTACAGCGTGAAGGGCGTTGGAAACTTTGTAAAGGATGCTGATGAATTAAAGAATTTATATGTAAAAAACAATAAGGATGAATTATACAAGGCTATTATGTCCTTAAAGGAAATTGGGCTTAAAGATGAAAGAATTATTGAAATGGTAAAGGAATTTTTAAGTTCGGACACAAAAGGAGGCAGCTATGTTAACAATAAATGATTTAAGCAAAAAATTCGGAGACTTTCAGGTCCTGGATAATATAAGCATAAATGCTGAGAAAAGCCAGATATATGGTTTGGTAGGCTCTAACGGCTGTGGAAAAACTACAACATTAAAGCATATAATGAAAATTTACAAACAGGATGAAGGATACATAGCTTTTGACGGGGAAGAGATTGAAGATAGCTCGGAAATGTTAAAGGACTTTTATTATGTGCAGGACACCTTGTTTTTTCCCTATCAATATACATTGAACAAATTATTCCACTACGAAAAACTTATGTACAATATGTCTGAAGAAAAATTTGAATACCTGCTTAAATACTTTAACATAGACAAGAACAAAGTATTGAACAAAATGTCAAAGGGTCAGAAAAAACAGGCAGCATTTGTATTGTCCATAGCAGCCCGGCCAAAACTTCTTTTGCTTGATGAAATAGTAGATGGTCTGGATGCGGTAATAAAAAGAAAGTTTTGGGATGTTCTTATAAAAGAAGTAATGGACAATGAAATAACTGTTATTATTTCCTCCCATGACTTGAAGGAACTGGATAATATATGCGACAAGGTTGGAATAATGCATGAAGGCAGAATTTTAAAAGAAGAAAACCTTGAAAAGATGAAAGAAGATATTAAAAGAGTTCAGTTTGCCGTGGAGGGTGAATTTGACCCTGAACAGCTTAAAGAATTCGGCATACTTCAATATGTAAAAATCGGCAGCGTATTTATAGTAACATTGACAGGAAGCACCCAAGACCTTGAAAAATACCTTAAAAATACACACAATCTTCTTTTGTTTGATAAGCTGTCAATGTCCCTTGAAGAAATATTTATCACGGAATTAGGAGGTGTGGGTTATGGAAAAGAAAAATAACTTTATGCCATTATTGATATATTCTATTAAGGAAAAGAAAAACCTGCTACTTTTATCAACAGTTATAATCTTTTTAACAACACTTTTAATACCCTATATTTTGAGGGCAGATGAAGAATTCTTCATAGTATTCGGAATATTTGAATTATTCATTTTGGTTTTTATAAACTGTCTTTTTGACAACTCTTTCCTCCACAATGAATCAAAGCTGACCTACTACAGGTCAAAACCGGTGACATTAAAAAGGCAGATTATAATAAACATAGTGACAGGTGTGGTTTTCACTGCATACTTGCTTATTCTAATTGTCCTGTCCGCAGTATTTCAGAAGCTTGACCATGAAATACTTGAAGTGTTTAAAATGCTTATTCCCTGGCTTATGGCAATAATACTTTTAGCATCCCTGTCTTCAATATTGTCAGGAAATACAATAATGGCAGGTGTAATGACAATATTTAACTTTTGTCTCCCCCTAATCATTCTATTGGTTACAATGTTCATATTTTCAATTATGGAAAATGTGGTAATGGGATTTAGTGCAAATGTTTTAAATGATTACTTTATAAAGAATATATATAAACTGGATTATTTGTATTTTACAAGATATGCCCAAGGTCCTATAGATTTGGCCTACTTGCTTCTTTTGCCTGCCATCCTGATATTTATATCTTGGCTGCTTCACAAATTTATTAAAAGAAGAAAAAATGAGAATACAGGGTTTATTGTATTCAGCGGATTTAAATATTTCACTGCCGTGCTTGCATGCTTGATAATACCTGCATCATTTTCAATAAGCTTTTCAAGATATACCGGTGTTGGCAGCAGGCTGGTTATTTCAGCTTTATTGGCGGTATTATCCTATTATATGATAATTGCATTTATTGAAAAATCATTTAGAGTATCACGCTCATCAGTTAAAGTGTTTATAGTAAGTATGCTTGTATTTGCTGCAATAACAGGCGGCACCGTGGCTGTTGCAGGCAGGTATGAAAATATGGTTCCTAAGCCGGAAGATGTTCAGATGGCATATGTGGGCAATCAGATTTGGTCTGCAAATTCCGTAACCGATTATTTGGAGGACCGGTTCCGGGAGAGTTTAACATTTTCGGAATGGAAAAGAAGTCGAAACATAGTGATTTATGAAGATATCAATAGCATTAAACATATTGCGGATCTTCACAGGGAAATATTAAAGGACCAAACATATTATTTACATCCGGAATATTACGGAATGGGCAATTTTGTCATAGCCTACTGGATGAAGGACGGGACCACGCTTATAAGGGATTACAGTTTAACTGCTGAAGACCGGCTTATGCCTGAGCATGAACAAAAAAATGAAATATCAAACAAACTTTTAAATTCAAATGACTATAAAAAACAAAAATTCTACTATCTCTATGATGAGGAATATTTCAGCGGAAGGAATCTATATGCCAAACTATATAATATAAAAGATTATCGTATTATTATTGAAGATATAGAATTAAATGATATAAGAAATTTGCTAAAAAAGGATTTAGACAACCTGCATATTGATAAGACAGACTTCGCAGAATTGTTTACGAATTACAGGGAATATTCCTACAAAGAAGCCGCCTTTAAAAAAGAAGGCTACATTTTAGAAATCTATGAAAAATTATCAGATGAAGAGATTAATTATTTAGACGAAATACACTTAAATGAAAGTTTCACAAACACCCTGCATGACAAGGAGGCAGGGGTATTGTCACAATAACCCTGCCTCC
>CAZAYQ010000046.1:3659-10955 GCA_964489345.1 uncultured Clostridia bacterium
ACAAACACCCTGCATGACAAGGAGGCAGGGGTATTGTCACAATAACCCTGCCTCCCAACATCATAACTAATTACCCGTAATTTTGAGTATTCTTTATTTAAAAATCATCTTTTTATGAATATATTTCACACATTACCCGTAATTTTGAGTATTTCAAAGCCAAGATATCACATTGTGCAGCTTAATTGACCGAATCGCCTTTTCTTTATATATTGATATTTTGTCCTAATCTCTGAATAGTTGCAATTGCCGGTATTTGAGTTTGCGCAATTATTACATTGTCATTGCATACAATTTTTACCGGATTGTTTTCGCTTTCGACTATTATATTTCTTGCCCTTACATCGGTCAGTACAACAGAATTAACATTTTTTGCTGAAATTACAATGTCTCCTAAAACTACAACATTTTTAATATAAACACTTCCATTTCCGACAGAATCCAAAACATTTAAATTTCCCACCACTACTGCACTGCTGTAAGTTTCATTGTAATTTGTAATATTAAAACTATATTCAATATTTTCGTTATCTACTATTTCAAAAATAATTTTTGCCGCTTCTCCCCGGGTCAATGATCTGGAAGGCAGGTAGGTCTTATCGAGATAACCTAATATGTATCCTTTGTTGTAAACAGCATTTACACTTTCCTTTGCCCATTCCTGAACAGAAGAGTAATCCTTCAACAATGTCGCGCCTTCACCGTCAATATTTCCCGTTGTTATGGCACCTGACACTACCTTTGCAACCTCCTGGCGGGTAATGGGATTGTTGGGCCTGAAGGTATTATTTTCATAGCCCGAAAAAAACCCTGCAGCTACGGATTTTTGAACTTCATCGTAGAACCAGTCATTTCCGCCTATGTCGGAAAAATTATACTTTCCTGTTATTTCAATCTTTAATGCTTTGTTTAACATTGTTGAAAATTCAGCCCTTGTAACAGGATTGTCCGGTTTGAAGGTTCCGTCTTTATACCCTGATACAAATCCTAAATCATAAGCATTTTCAACCCATTCCTTTGACCAGTGGCTGCCTATGTCTGAAAACGAAACAGACGCTTTCGTTATATCTGCATCTGCATCTGCACCTTCAACTTCGGTGCTTTCAACATCTTCTACACTTTCAAGCTCAGTGTTCTCAATATCTTCTACATCTTCAACCGGCTTGTCTCCTATAATATCATCAAGAATACCGGCGTATACTGCCGTATTAATGTTGATTGCCAAGAGGATACAAAGACCAAAAGCAGCTATTTTTTTTATTATATTTTTCATACTACCTCCTTCTCTCTTATATAAGACTAAATTAAAACTTCATTTGTTCCAATTATGAGGACATTTCTCCATCCACATACTTACCCCGATTACCGGGACATTCCTTTGCCCCCGGGGGTTATCCCTATTCTATAGTTATTTAAAACAAAAGTAAACAGGTAATATTAGGGGGTAAAGTTACCAAAAGTATTGACTTGAATGCAGAAAATAAACTATAATTAAGAATAAAAAGAAACAAGGAAATGTTATGGATGAAATATTCATGAAGGAAGCCTTGAATGAAGCATACAAGGCATATGAAATAAATGAGGTTCCCATCGGTGCTGTAATAGTCAAAAACGGAGAAATAGTAGGCAGGGGCTTTAATCAAAAGGAAACATTGAAGGATGCCACTCTCCACTCCGAAATAACAGCCATAAAGGATGCCTGCAATAATTTGGGAGGGTGGCGGCTTTCCGGCTGCACCATGTATGTAACCCTGGAGCCCTGTCCCATGTGTGCCGGTGCAATAGTTAATTCAAGAATTGAAAGGCTGGTAATAGGGGCCAGGGATTTAAAAACCGGAGCCTGCGGCTCTGTTTTGGATATAACAAACAATCAGATGTTAAATCATCAGCCGGAGCTTAAATTCGGCGTATTGGAGGATGAATGCAGCAATATATTACAAGATTTTTTTTCAAAGCTTCGAAATGATAAAAAAGGGAGGAAGGCATGGAAAGATACCCTGTACTGGAAATTAATCTAAAAAAGCTCTATGAAAATACCAAAATAGTTACAAAATTATGCCGGGAAAACGGAATTAATGTTGCAGGCATAATTAAAGGATTCGGAGGAATTGCAGAAGGTGCGGAAGAAATGGCAAAGGGTGGCTGTTATCAAATAGGCAGTTCCAGAATTGAGCAGCTTAAAGCCCTGAAAGACCGGGGACTTGATATACCCCTCTTATTGGTGAGAATCCCAATGATGTGTGAAATAGAAGATGTTGTCAGATACAGTGACATTTGTCTGGTTTCAGAAAAGGAAACATTAAATTTGTTAAATGCGGAAGCAAAGAAACAAAATAAAATATATGGCCTTGTTCTTATGTATGATTTAGGAGACTTGAGAGAAGGAGTATTCTTAAAAGAAGAGCTGATTGAATTAGCCGAATATGTTGAATACCAGCTGGATAATCTTTATCTTGAAGGCATAGGTTCAAATTTAAGCTGCTATGGTTCAGTTGCACCAGCCAATGAAAACTTAAGCCAGCTGGCAGAAGCTGCTATAGAAATTGAAGAAAAACTAAGGCACAAGCTGAACATCATATCCGGAGGAGGAACAACCACTTTACCTCTCATGGTCAGAGGAGGAGTTCCAAAGAAAATAAATCACCTTCGAATTGGTGAAGGAATAAATAATACACAGGATTTACCCCTTTACTGGGATACAAATATTGAAGGATTAGACCCGGATGTATTTGTTTTGAAGGCTCAAATTGTGGAATTGAACGAAAAACCTACCCATCCTATAGGACAGCTGATGGTAAATGCTTTTGGGGACCTGCCTCACTATGATGACAGGGGAATAAGAAAAAGAGCAATTGTTGCATTGGGAAATCAGGATTTAGGGGATTCATCAAGACTTGTACCAAGGGATAAGGATATGCAGGTATTGGGGGCCAGCAGCGACCATACCATATTGGATATTCATGACTGCAAAACTCAGTATAAAATGGGAGATATTGTGGAATTCAATATTTTGTACCAGGCAATGCTCATGACGACTTTGTCAGACTATGTGCATAAGAAAATAATTAAATATTAAATTATTCTAAAGTCAAGGAGGTGAAAATAAATGCCGATTATTCAGGTTGAAATGCTTAAGGGCAGGACTATTGAACAAAAAAGAGAAATGGCTAAGGAAATAACAGAAGCTGTAACAAGAACTGCCTCTTGTCCAAAGGAAGCTGTAAAAATTATAATAAGAGAAATGGATTTTGAAAACTTCTCAGAAGGCGGAGTTCTTAAGTGCGATAAGGAAAAATAAGAGATAGATACAAAAAATTTGATAATACTATTCTTCACTTATAAAGCAATCAAACACAGGAACCAGTATTGAAGCTATCAAGCCTCCTGAAAACCCGTTGTTGTACAAATTAGCACCGCCATGAACCATCCCCACATTCATTACCATTGACAGATGCAGAAAACCTGCAAAAATACCTGCATAAGCTCCGTACCTGCCGGCTAACGGAGCTAATGTAGTACCGAATATTCCTGCAATTATAATGGGTGTTGTCTGTACATCCCATATATTAAGAATGCCTCCAAGGAATACTCCGGCCATAATAGGTATTGAGTTGCCGGGATGGTTGCCAAAGGCTGAGAAACCTACAACGGTAAGAATGCTTCCTATTATAGGACCGTTAAAATCCCCGCTGGTTAAATAAACGAAAGACATACATATTAAACCCATTGTGCCCATATTGATTAGAGTAAGACCCAGCCCCATTAACTTAGTGAAATCAGTTATTAATTTTCCCGAGTATTTAAATATTTTTCCATATCCTTTAAATGATTTATTGTTTATTAAATATCCTGTTACAATCAACAAAATAAAATATATTAATAAAAAGTTTCTGAAAAACGCACTGTATTCCCTTGAAAGGATAAGCTGCTGCTCTATATTTAATCCAAAACTTTTCATTAATGAACATATCAATGTACCTATGAGACCTGCAGTAAAGCCCACATTATATAAGTTATAGCCTTCATGGAGCTTGGACATATTAGAAGAGAGGGGGGTGATTATAAATCCGCCTGTTATACCAAAAAACACACCCAGTATAATTCCGTAATGCAGGGGTAAACCTGAGGAAAATGCAAGCTGGCTGACTACCGGAGCCAGGCATGTTGAAAACATAATTACCACAGCAATTTGTTCAAAATAAATTTTTTTGTATTTGGCATATAAAATCCCGCCTAAATACATGGGCCATATATTAAAAATGGTTTTGCCGAAAAAGGCAAAGCCGGATAGAATAAATATGGCTGCAATAACAGGACCATTTATTTTCATATTTAATTTATAGATTATAAATATATTTGCAAATACTATTGAAGAAACGTTTAACAATGTTGCTCCGAAACCGCCTACTGCCAGGTAATCCGTCAGTAAAATATCAGGCGCCAGAACTATTTCATATAAACCCGGAAAAATATTTGCAGGCTTGTCAAAGATAAAGGCCATGATAAAAAAAGCGAGAGGTAATATTGAAACCAGTAAAAATTGAGCATGTCTGCTTATATTAATCTCTTCCTTTGATACAGTTATATCCTGCATAAAGTTTTCTCCTCTGCAAAATGTTAGCGTTTACTTTGATAATATTTTAGCATATGAACAGATAATATTCAACATTAATATTTGGAAAAAGTGAGGAAAAAAGAACCGCCATCCCTGCCGGAATTATTAATCACAAAATAATTTGTTGATTATTGTCATTATTTAAGTTATAATTATATTAATTAAATATAAACTGCATCAATATAATATGGATAATATGGTTCCAAAGTTTCTACCAAACAACCGTAAATTGTTTGACTATTGATACTATTATTCTGTTGATGCGAGTAGGTAAACTGTTCGCATTTTTAATGCCCTAACCCCGTTTTTCTGAGTCTTTTTTCAGAAAAACGGTTGGTAGGTCATATGCAGCGTAATCCCAATTTGCACGACCAAAAGGAGTGAACAAATTGGCGATGGAGCCTGCGAAATTGAATTTGATGCAAAGTTTATATAATTAGGAGGAATGTAATGAAAAAACTATTAAGCATTATTTTAGTGCTGATGCTGGCACTGACAATCTTGACCGCATGCGGCAGCAATGACCAGCAGCCTGGACCCCAGGAGGCCGGACCTTCGGGAGAAGGGGTTTTTCCGGCTCTTTCCAAGGAAGACATTAAGGTTGGGGTAATTCATATCGGTAACCCTGCAGATGGTTCAGGTTATTCCTTTGCACACGATCAGGGAATAGTTGCAATGCAGAATGCACTGGGTCTTGATGACAGCCAGATAATCCGCAAAAACAATGTAAATGATACCGACCCCACAGCTACAGAGGCTGCAATCCTGGAATGCATTGAAGAAGGAGCTCACATCGTTTTTGGTACAAGCTGGGGATTTATGGATACCATGGAGGCTTTGGCAGCAGAATATCCTGATGTAATATTTTCACACGGTTCAGGCTATAAGAGCAATGACAGAAACTTTAACAACTATTTCGGAAGAATCTACCAGGCGAGATACTTGACAGGAATTGCCGCAGGACTAAAAACAGAAAGCAATAAACTGGGATACGTGGCAGCAATGGGCAAGGACAATTCAGAGGTAACAGGGGGCTTGAATGCATTTGCAATGGGAGCATATTCAGTTAACCCGGATGCACAGGTTTATGTGAAGGTTACAAACAGCTGGTATTCACCTGAAGAAGAAACAAATGCAGCAAAAGCACTGGTTGCCGAAGGCTGTGATGTAATAGCACAGCATTGCGATACTCCGAACCCTCAGCTGGAAGCAGAGAAAGCAGGGGTTTTCGGCATAGGATATAATTCAGACATGTCTAAGGATGCTCCAAAGGCTACTATTACATCAGCAGTATGGAATTGGGGAGCCTACTATACATGGGCTGTAGAGCAGGTTGTAAACGGAACATGGAACAGTGAAAATTACTACGGCGGCATGAAGGAAGGCATGGTTAATATTTCACCCATAAATGAAAGTATTGCCGCAGAAGGAACCGCTGAAAAAATAGAAGAAGCAAGACAAACCATAATGGATGGCACATTTAATGTATTTGACGGAGTTATAGAAACAAATGACGGGTCTAAAGTGGGAGAAGAAGGCAAAACACTTGATGACGGAACAATAACAGGCGGGATCAACTGGTATTTCAAAACAGTAGTGGAAAAATAATAATTATCAGGGAGGGGTTGGTTATTACCGGCCCCTTGCTTAAATACAGGAGATTATCTTGAAAACAAAAGAAACAAATTATGCAATTGAGCTTAAGGGCATAACAAAAACCTTCGGGAAAGTAATTGCCAACGAAAATGTCAGCCTTGGCATCAAATACGGTGAAATTCTTGCTTTGCTTGGAGAAAACGGGTCCGGAAAGACTACACTCATGAATATTTTATCCGGCATTTATTATGCTGATGAAGGTACAATATCAATTGACGGAAAAGAAGCTGCCATAACAAATCCAAATGAAGCAATAAATTTAGGCATAGGAATGATTCACCAGCATTTTAAACTGGTGGAGGTATTCAGTGCCATGGACAATATTATTTTGGGCACAAGCGGGAAATATGTAAAAAGCAATGTGCTAAAAGAAGAAATTCTTGAGATGAGCAATAAATTCGGTTTGGAAATAGTGCCTGCGAAAAAAGTTTACAACATGTCCGTAAGCGAGAAACAAACCGTAGAAATAATGAAGGTATTGTACAGGGGGGCTAAAATACTTATTTTAGACGAGCCCACTTCAGTCCTTACCCCTCAGGAGACGGAAAAACTGTTTGTAATACTGCGTAAAATGAAAGACCAGGGAAATGCAATAATTATAATTACCCACAAGCTCCATGAAGTTTTAGCTATCAGTGACAGGGTAGCAATACTTAGAAAAGGCCGGGTGGTCGATACTGTTAATACCAGGGACACAAATGAGAAAGAGCTTACCGAATTGATGGTTGGCAGATCCATAAATCTTGAAATAAACCGTCCCAAAACAGTCAACAATAAAACTGTTTTAAGGGTGATAGATCTTTCTGTGGTAAACGAGGATGGCACAAGGGGCTTGAAGGATATCAGCTTTACCCTGAAAAGCGGGGAAATACTTGGTGTGGCAGGAGTTGCAGGAAGCGGGCAGAGGGAGTTGTGCGAAACAATCGCCGGCCTTATGGAGGCCAGGACAGGTGCAGTATTATACATGAAGGAAAATATTATAGGGAAAACTCCCGATGAAATTATAAATTTAGGCATAAGCATGA
>CAZAYQ010000047.1:0-10896 GCA_964489345.1 uncultured Clostridia bacterium
TTACATTGTTTTTAATTTCTACTCCCAAAGGACCATAATCCCATGTATTTGCCAGGCCTCCGTAAATTTCTGAGCCGGGGAATATTATTCCTCTGGATTTAGATAATGACACTAATTTTTCTAAACTGTTTTTCTCTGTTTTTGCCATGTATTTTCTCCTTATAGATAAATAATTTTCTTGGATGAATTTTTTTAGAACCGCCATTTCTCAGAAAAAAGACTATAAGAAATGGGGTAGAACATAAAAAAATCTTTCATCCCTATAGGGACGAAAGATTTTAACTTCCGCGGTTCCACCCTATTTGACGAGGCACTGCCTCATCCTCTTAATAGCAACGACTCAAAAGCTCCCTTCACCTGCCCATCCTTGTCAGCTTTCACCTAACCTGACTCTCTTTAAATTAAGGGCAGAATACTCCTCTTTCTCACAGTCTTAATTTACTATAATGTAACAAAATAATGTTTTTATGTCAAGAACTTCTTTATTATTGCCCGCTGTTCTTATCAAAGCTGTCCTTGATATCATCTTTCATATTTTCTGCACCGGTTTTTATATCATCTTTTATGTTTTCTGCGCCGTGTTTTATATCATCCTTCATATTTTTCGCACCTGTTTTCAAATCCCTCATGGCATCTTTCACAGCACCCATTCCCTCATCGACTTTTTGTCCAAGGTCTATTATTTTCCCGTCTGTCTGTGTAATTTCCACAGAGCATTTTGCAAGAAGTGCCGCTGATACTCCGGCTGCTGACAGAATGGGCGCCCACAAGGCGCCGATCAAACCTGCGGTAATTGGTATATTCATTATAACTTCATTGTCTTTTTTAATTGTTAGTTTTGTAGCATTTCCTTTTGCTATAACATCCTTTAACTGGGACATTATCTGCTCACCCCTGATTGAGCCTGATTTTCCGCTTTTTTGCCGGCTTTCAATTAAAATTATAGCTTCAAGCACATCGCCGTCAGCAGCTTCCAAAGCTTCTTTAGCAGCAGCGTAGTCAATATTTGTGCGTTTTAAAATTTCGTCGATTTTGTGTAAATTATCATTATCCATATTATTATCCTTTCCTTATAGCAGCTTTAGCGTAGTAAAATTGTCCCTTCCTATATAATAAAACAAAAATTTCCTGATTAAATTCATTATATGCTTGCTTACTTCAATAAAGCCAATATTTTCAAATTTAGATTTTAAAATATTATCCATAATTAGTATTTCATTAAAAGTAACATTTATTCCATTTCCAAAATTTACGCAATCAGAGCAAAAAACCCCTCCTTCTGCTACGGAAAACCTGGCATTTTCATGTATTGAAGACCTGCAGTTAAGGCAATGTAAAAAATCCGGCCTATAGCCAAGCATGGCCGCCAATTTCAATTCATAAGCAGCGGTGAGCTTGTCAGGCTCAATGGTAAAATTGCTTAGATGAGACAATACTGATACTGTCATATCAAATACTTTCATATCATATTCGTTTTCTTGTGCCACATAGCTGATAAGCTCAAGTATATAGCATGCACTGTAATATGCATCCATGTTGTTTCGTAAATTGTAAAAGTTATCCAAAATCCAGGCAGAAGTCAATATGTACATATCTCTTGATACCTTCAAGCTACATTTAGAATATGCAAAAATTTGAGATGCATTTATCAAATGGGACTTGGCTTTCTTTGAACCTTTTGAAATAATCTGAATTTTACCCCTTGTTCTTGATAAGGCATGAAGTATTTTATCATTTTCTTTATAAGATATTTCCTTAAGGATTAGAATTTCTTCTTCTATCATTTGTCATACCCTAAAGTTTTCAACCGGTAACTGTCATCACGCCAATTTTCGGAAATTTTAACAAAAAGCTGCAGGTTTACCTGGCTACCCAGAAGCCTTTCTATATCTTCCCTGGCACTTTTGCCTATACCTTTTATTTTTCTTCCTTCCTTGCCAATAATAATACTTTTGTGAGATTTTTTCTCACATAGAATATTAGCTCTTATATCCACAAGGTCCCTGTTTTTTCTTTCCTTCATTTCCTCTACTTCAACGGCGATTCCGTGGGGTACTTCTTCCTGCAGGTAGGTAAGTGCTTTTTCCCTTATAATTTCAGAAACAATAAAACGCTCAGGCCTGTCAGTAATAAAATCTGCAGGAAAATACATGGGGCCGGGCTTTAAATATTTAATTATTAATTTGGCTAATGCATCTACACCAACATTATGAAGTGCAGACACAGGCATTATGTCATCAAAGACCTTATATTTATCAAATTCGGCTGCAATACGCATGGCAGCTTCCCGGTCAAATTTATCGATTTTATTTATTATAAGTATTTTTTTTGTTTTTGCGCTTTTAATTTTTTCAATTATAAATTCATCGCCGGGACCGACCTTGTTAAACTCATCAGTTATCATTATCAATACATCCATTTCCTTTAAGGCAGAGTCCACTTCTGTATTCATAAATTCTCCCAGCTGACTTTTCGCTTTATGAATTCCCGGAGTATCCATAAATATTATTTGGGCTTCATCATCTGTATATACGCTCATAATTTTGTTTCTTGTGGTTTGAGGCTTATCTGACATTATGGATATCTTTTCACCTGTTAAATTGTTCATCAATGTTGATTTGCCCACATTAGGTCTTCCTATTATCGTTACGAATCCTGATTTAAACATAGTCTTCCTTTCTAGTCGAGGTCATCCGGCCCGAAGCTGTGTGGAAGCAGTTCTTCCAGGCTGTAAACATCATAAAAATCTACATTTCTTGCACAGATAACCTTTATGTCCTTGCCGAATTCCGACATAAACTGCCTGCATACTCCGCAGGGAAAAGAGGTTTTAATTTCGCTTCCCACCACTGCAATTTTGTCAATATCCCTGTAGCCTTCAGAAATGCATTTTGAAACGGCAACTCTTTCAGCACATATAGTTGGAGTGAAGGATGCCGATTCTATGTTGCATCCTGTAAACACCTTGCCGCTTCTTGTATAAACTGCAGCTCCCACTTTATATTTGGAATATGGGCTGTAAGACTTCTCCCTTGCCTCCATGGCAATTTTTATGAGTAATTTATCCTCCATTTTCTCCCCTTTCTTATTCTTTCTGCAACAATAGAGTCCGACCCTTTCATTGCTGCAAATAACCAGCTTTTAATTATCATTGCTATGAAAAAATGTAAAGCGATGAGATTTTTTGCTTCCCCACGGGATGACTTATATTCTATTCTATTCTAATGTAATCCTATCAAGGCTGTTAACAACCTGAATCCAGGTACTGCCAGGGTTTAACAAAAGCTCTTCATCAGCTGCATAAAATTTTAGCCTTTCTTTTTCCGAAGCCTTTTCCCACCTTATGGGTATACTTTCACCCTTAGTAATATAAATTCCCTTTCCCTGACCGACAGTTCCTAAATATAATCTTCCCTCATTGTCCAATACTGTCTTGGATGTTTCTATTGCAATTATATTTTTTGCAGATATTTGATTATTATCCAATTCATCAATATGTTTTTCACTGTCTTTAAATCTTAAGTATAAGAAGCTTTCTTCATCGTATATGTAATCTGTTGTATTGTAATCATTGTATACTATATTAACTTGATTTGCAGAAGAGATTTCAAAGTTTTCCGATAATCTTTTATCTTTTTCATTAAATTCATAGCCTTCAAATTTTGCTTCTGTTCTGTATCCATATCTTTCTGCTTCATTTCTTATGGTTTCCAAATTAGTATATGCATTGTGGGGGGCATATTTTCCGGTATCGTAGTATCTCCACACGGCTCCGGAGTAGAGGCCGTCCACATCAGCGGCACTGAGCCTTCCTGCCTCTGCAAAAGCATCCTGGCTTCCTCCCACATGCACAAATATTGCGTCATATTCAAGTGCATAATATATGAGGTAAGGCCTGGCGCTTCGTACAGGTCCTATCATTTCCGGCTCCCTTGCAAGAAATATGCAAAGGTATCTGGTAAAAGGGTGTTCCACTTCAACTTCAAAAACTATTTCAGCCTGGCTTAAGCCTGCCTGCCATCTTGCTCTTGGATGATTGTCGATTGATAAGGCTACAGGTCTTTTGGACAGGTCTTCCGGATAATAGCTTAAGCCGTCCAAGGGTGAAACAACCTTGTTCGGGTCGATTTCTTCCTCTTCTATAGCTTCTTCTGCCGGCTCTTCTTCAATGATTTCAGTTTCTTCAGGTTCCGGTGCAACGGCTTCTTTTGCACACCCGCTAAGTATAAATAAAAATACAATTAAGAAAATAATTCTATTTTTCACGTCTTCCCCCTTGGCTGTTATTTAAATATTTTTAAATTTTTCATAATTTTCTTTTCTTTTGCCCTCATAATGGATTTTTCATCATTTTCCATATGGTCATAACCTATGAGATGAAGCATGCTGTGTACAATCAGGTAACTCATTTCTCTTTCTAAGCTGTTACCCAAATCATGGGCTTGTTCAATTATTTTTTGAGTTGAAATAACAATGTCTCCAAGAATAATAAGTCCTTCAAATTCTTCATTCATGGGAAATGATAAAACATCTGTTTCGCTGTCAACATTTCTGTACTCCTTGTTAAGTTCTCTTATTTCCTGGTTTGTAACAAATGAAACACTAACTTCAAAATCTCCATCCAGGCTTTCTTCTTTTAAAACTGCTTCCACTGCCCTTTCAACTGCTTCTTCATTGTCCCTGGTGATATTCAGCAGGTTCTGCCTGTCGTCGAACAACACACTTATCATTTTTTTTGCACCTCATGTTTTTCATATGCTTTTACAATATCTTGAACCAGCTTATGTCTAACCACATCAGTTGTGTGGAAAAACATAAAGCCTATGTCCTCAACTTCCCTTAAAATGTGAATTACAGACTTAAGTCCTGATTTCTTGCCCTCAGGAAGGTCTATTTGCGTTATATCGCCTGTTATTACAGCTCTTGAGCCATATCCTAATCGGGTTAAAAACATTTTCATTTGCTCATTTGTGGTGTTTTGGGCTTCATCCAGTATAATGAAGGATGAATCCAGGGTGCGTCCCCTCATATAGGCGAGAGGTGCAACCTCAATCATTTGTTTTTCAACATTCTTCATAAAGTTTTCTATTCCCATCACATCAAAAAGCGCATCGTAAAGCGGCCTTAAGTAAGGGTCGACTTTATCCTGGAGATCTCCCGGCAAAAATCCAAGTTTTTCACCTGCTTCGACGGCAGGACGTGTAAGTATTATGCGCTCAACTTCTTTTTTTCTGAATGCATTAACGGCACAGGCTACAGCTAAATATGTCTTGCCTGTTCCTGCAGGTCCTATCCCGAAGGTTACATCTTTGGAATTTATCATGTCTACATATCTTTTCTGTCCTACAGTCTTAGGTTTGATGATTCTTCCGGAAGCAGTTGTCGCTATAACTTCTTTTAAAATTTGATTGTAATCTGTTTCTGAGTTTGATTTATTAGCTTCTATTAAATAGACAACCTTTTGATCGCTTATTTCTCCTTCAGCCCTAATTGTATTTAAAATATCCCTTATAATTTTTGCAACAGCTTCTGAACTTTCCTTTTCTCCGGTAACCTTCAAAGCACCGTTTCGCACTAAAATATTCACATCATAATAAGATTTTATAATTTTAATATTTTTGTCATGAATTCCAAGTAGTTTAATTAATTCATCTTCATTAGTTATTAAAACATTTTGCTCAAATAAATCCATTATTCCTCCGTATTTTCTTCTGTTTCTTCTTCCGGCAGAGGATAAAGTCTTATCTTCTGTCCTATATCTTCAATTACTTCTATTTGTGCTATTAAATAATAAAATTCATCATCGTCTGAAAAGTTTATATTTGACTTAAGAATTCTTGAGTCTTGGCTGCAGCTTTTCAACAGTTCATCATACATAGTGACTTTCATTTTATTATGTGCTGTTGCTTTATCTATTTCAATTTCCTTTATTACTTCTTCATAGTATAGGCCTTTTAAAATACTAATATCAGCTATGCTTGAAATAAGGGGCGCCTTTATTTCCCTCTCCCTATAATTATAGTTTTCATAAGGGTCTTTGTCACCAACTATTTTAATACTATTCCCATTAATTTTCAAGTAATAAACAGACTTGCTTTTATTGGTGGAAATACTAACGCTTCTTGTTTTTCCCTCCTTCATTTCAAAATTATAATATGTTTTGCCGTAAACAACGCCCTCAGAAGGCACCATCATAAATTCATCGGAGTTTTTGTTCTTGACTATACCCATTATTAAGGTCTGGCCTTCATAAACAACGTCCCCTGCCTTGACCACAGGCTGGCCGCTTTTAGCAATTACCTTGTTTATAATTGCATTTTTCAAAGATATTATGCTGCTTGGCTCATTGCTTTTTATTTCAGCCGGTTCAGGTTCTCTTTCCCTTACAAAAATAATTAATTTTGACCCTTCCACAAAAACTTCAACAAATTTATACTTAAAATTATCATAAATAAGGGTTTCCAGTTTTTTTGATTCTATCTGCGAAATGGCAAAAGGAATTTTTATTTGGTTTTTTTCCAGTAAACGAAGAATATCATTGGTATTTAACTGATTGGTTCCTATGACTTCCACATCCCATATCATTGAAGTTAGCAGGTAGAGGGATATTATCAATATTAAAAGACCTATGGAAAAACCTCTTCTCAGCTTGAGTTTATTAAGCTTAAGCATGACTCCCCTTTTATTTACAGGCTTTACTATTCTATTGATAAGATCTGAGTGTTTTATATAATCTTCATAAGAAATTTTAAATTTTATGCTTTTGTCTTTCTTTTCTACATCCCATACTGTAATGTTTTTTCTCCGGAGTATATTCAAGAACTTTTCTGAGTTAATGTCATCCCGGCGGATAACCACATAGCCTCTTAATAGGTGCATAAGCTTGAATATTAACATGTTTACTCCTTCTTAGAAAGTATTATTTCTTTGATAATCCCCTTTACTATTACTTTGTAATTATTGATTTCTTCTATTTTAAACTTAGAGCCTCTTATAGTTATGTCCTGGTCCTTTGTTTTTACTGTAACCATATTATCGTCGTAAACTGTAAGCCCCATATGGTTTTCTATTATTATTTTTTTGCTGCCGTGCATCAGGAGTTCAAAGTTATCCGACAATGCATTGTTTGGTATTTCCAACTCATCTGCCAATTTGCTCCGAAAATTGTTATACCTGCTCATAGCTGCCCTCCCTGCCAAATATTTGTCTTATTACAAATTATGCAGGTATGTACATTACTATGAAAAATTAAAAAACCTTGTGACAAGGGTGACAAGGGGACGGGGTTGCTGTCATCTTATAACAAGGGGAATGATCGCTGTTCTGCGAAACATAAGTCTAAGCACATGTATCCCGGAACATGTGTTTATTCCCGAACAGGGTCATAATCTTTGCTGTTTATTTTGTCAATTTGGAACCAGAACGTGCTGCCCATGCCGGGTTCTGATTCTACACCACAAGTTCCGCCATGCAGCTCAATAATTTTTTTCACGATGGAAAGGCCAAGCCCCGTTCCGGTAATAGCACGCTTATGCTTTTCGCCGGCCTTATAATATCTGTCCCAGACATAGGGGATACTCTCTTCACCGATACCTTCGCCCTGGTCTTCAACTTCTATTCTAACAGCTGTATCGGTTGAAATCTGCCGTACCCTTATGTATAAATTATCGGTGCTATAGTGAATGGCATTAACAAGCATATTATAGAAAGCCTGTGTTATTTTGAGTTCATCTGCTTTTACGAAGATATCCTCATTGTACTCAAAGTTAAAACTATAACCATCCTTGCCCACAAGCTTTCTTAAGCAATTTATTGATTGGCCGATGCTTACGGTAAAATTATAAATAGATGTATTAAGCTCCATCGCTCCGTTTTCCAGTTTGGACACATCAAGGATATCATTTACCAGGAAAGTCAATCTTTGAGTTTCGTCCATAATCAGCTTTGTTTGCTCCCTGTTTATTTCATCCGGAAAATCATTCATCATTTCAGCATAGCCATAAATAAGTGCCAATGGTGTCCGTAAATCATGAGATATGTTAGCCATAAGCTCGCGCCTTAGTTTTTCTACCTTGGAAAGTTCTGAGGCTGTATGGTTAAGGGTATTTGATAATTCGTGTATTTCCTTATAACCCTGGCCGGAAAACTGAATATCAAAATTTCCTTCGGCTAATATTTTTGCTTTTTTGTTTAAGCTTTCTATAGGTCTTGCTACCATCCGGGCAATAATCAATGCAAGTGCCACAGATAATACCAGCATAATTATTGTAACGTAGTACAATTGAATTTTAAGAGTCGAAATTGTAGCATTAACAGGAGAAATAATGGCATAAAAAACAAAAGAAACTGTTTTTCCTTCAGAGGTCAAGAAATCTTTTGTTTCGGTTATTGCTTCCCGCAAGGGGGGTTTATCCCTTGGAGCAGGCTTTGCAGGCGGAAGAAAATCATGCAAATGAGTGACTATGATTTCCTGGTTTTCTTCAAGTTCTTTCAGCAGTTCTTCAAGATTCGGATTATTGATATTTCCCTCCACTGTGGCTATGGCTTTTTTTATTTCCTTCTTTCTGATATCCTTGTACATTTTGTCTAAAAAAATTGTCTGGAGCAGCCATAATATTATGAGCAGCAGACCGCAAAACCTAATAAAAAGGCAAATATTTTCCACATTAACCGCTTTGAATTCTTCATATTTTTAACCCTCGAACCGATAACCTAAACCCCTTAATGTTACAATGAATTTTGCATAGGGACCCAGGGATTTTCTCAGCAGCTTAATGTGAGTATCCAAGGTCCTGTCATCACCAAAATAATCAAAACCCCACACCTCTTCTAATAATTTTCCCCTTGGAATGGCAATATTTTTATTACGAATCAAAAAAAACAACAAATCATATTCCTTAGGTGCCATGCTTATTTGGTCCCCGTCAATTGTTACTTTATAGGCTGTTAGATCTGCCTCAAGGCCTTCATTGCAAAAAATAACATGATCTGTTTTATTATCATCTTCCTTATTTTTCCGGGCCCTTCTTAAAATAGCATTAATACGCATCATTATTTCCTTAGAGGAAAATGGTTTAACTACATAGTCATCAATTCCAATCTCGAACCCCAAAATTTTGTCGTATTCCTCACCTCTTGCAGAAAGCATTATAACAGGGGTATCAGAACTTTTCCGTATTTTTTTGACAGCGGAAAAACCATCAAGTTCTGGCATCATAATGTCCATAATTATAATATCAAAAGATTCATTTTTACAGATTTTTACTGCTTCCATTCCATCTGCAGCCTCGTAAACCTCATGACCTTCAAAGACAGCATATCGTTTTAAAACTGTCCTAAGCCCGCTTTCATCATCACAAATTAATATTTTTGCCATATTATCACCACCCTTATTACAATATTAAATATACCATTATTCATACGGGCTCGCAATGCAATTTAACAAATTGGCAGCTGCGAGCCCACTATATTAATACCTTTTTACAAATCTTGAAAAAAGATATGTTGCTGTAGCTAGAATAAAAAGCAAGATAAGGATTAGGATTATATATGAAGATTCGTCAGTACTTGCAGTGTAAGTGCTGCCTTGCATATTGCCCCTGTATTGTCTTTCAGGAGCATTCTGCATAGGGAAATCATTGCGATTTCCGGGATTATCACGGTTTATAAAATCATTTTCAGGCCTCTCTTGCCCACCCCAGGCACCCGGCCTCTCTTTCATCTCTTGAGTTTCTGAACTGTCATGGTCATCTGGAGCACCTGGCCCCTCTTGCTCCTCTTTGGCTCCCGGCATACGTCCACCCTGAACACCTGGCCTGTCTTGCTCTTCTTTGTTGCGGTTTCCTCCGCCCATAAAGGTCCCCAATGCTGATAAATTAATACCCTCGCTGCTAATCAGTGAATCCTTGTTGGCATTTTGTCCTTCTGTAGTTGAAGGTATGCTGCCGTTAAGATGACCCTCTATACTTTGTGCCCTCAATGCTCCAAGCTCTTTTAAAATCGGCAGAGAAGCCGTATATTGTTCATAGGTAGTAAAGGATGTGGTATCATTCTTAACATAATCGTTGATTTTTGCATCCAAAAACTTAATTGTCTCTTCAAAAATACCACTGTTAAAATATCCGTCAACTATCTCCCTTAAATATTCGTGATATTTTTCCTTGTATTGGGGCATTTCAAGGAGCTTGCCTATAAGGGGTCTGTCTTCCATGCTGACTCCGCTTACCGGTGTATCGATAGGAAAATTGATAGTGTTACTTGCATCTCCCCCTTGAAAACCACCGAAGGCCAAGTTGTAATCCCAGGGCAATATACTGATTTTCCCGTCGCGCTCATAAATATAGTAATTTTGGGCCATGGAGGATGAATAGCTGTCAAGGTTTACTAAGACAGTGTGGGCAGCTAAATAACGCAATATTTCATCCACATCAAAATACTTTTCTAAATCCGTACCTTCGTTTAAATTTTTAATTGCTGTAATTACTTTTTCTTTATCCTTATCCGTGTTCTTTTTGAATTGCGCATTGTCAAATATGCTGCTGTAGCTGCTTATATTGTCATCGGTATAAATAAGGCTTCCCCCGTTTTGCCCGCCGGATCCGCCGACCCTGCCTCCTGCAAGTCCCACATTCCTTTCTCTTGGAAGCCCGCCGGCATCTTTATTTTGATCGTCTTGCGGCAGCAAGTTTTGTCTGTCATTTCCGTCCGGAAGATTCCCGCCCTCTTGCTCCATTTGAACTTTTACATTATAAAGCTGTCCTGCCGAAGTATCGTAAACTCTATCAAGAAATGATTTTTCATATCTTTCCAAAGCAATATAAAAACCCAGGTCCTCACCGTTTACACAAACCTTAGCGTAATTTATCAGGGGTGTCGGAACACCGATGAAATTCATTA
>CAZAYQ010000048.1:0-10872 GCA_964489345.1 uncultured Clostridia bacterium
CCTATAATTATAATATCTACTATTTCTCCCATGTTAACCTCTCTTTCTTCCTCGCGGTTTTCCTCGCAAGATATACCGCAGTCTCGTTGCGAATGACCTACCGCTATTTTTCAGAAAAAAGCCCCTGAAAAACAGGGTTAGGGCATCTTAAAAGAAACTTAATCTCCTGCTTATTGCAGTAAATGTTCCCGTAAATGTCATAATACCCATGATTATTAATATAAGACCGCCCAGCTTTATGGTATATTTGACCAAATTCTTTTTTTCTTTAAAGAAATTCAATGCTTCTGTGGTAAATATCCCAAGAATTATAAAGGGTATTATAAATCCCAGGTCATAAACCAATACCAGCAAATTTCCGGCAAATGAATTTTCGGCATTTGATGCAAGAATTAATACTGATGCCAGGGCAGGTCCAACACAGGGAGTCCATGCAAAGCTGAATGTAAACCCCATTATGTAAGCAAGGAAGGGATTCATTTTCCCGCCTATCTCCAGGTTTATCCTCTTTTCCATTTTTAGAAAATTCAACTTTATAATATCAAGCTGAACAAGACCCAGGATTATTATTATTGCGCCGCCTATTTTGCTGAATAACTCCCTATTCTTATTAAAGAATATACCCAAAGCTGAAAATGATAAACCTAAAATAAAAAAAACACTGGAAATACCTAAAACAAAAAATAAGGTGTTGAAAAGTACCCTTTTTCTTTCATAGCTTATAGTACCGTCACTGTTCACCTTTTTTCCGTTGCCTGCCAAATAGCTTATATATACAGGTATTAACGGAAGAACACATGGTGAAAAAAAGGATATAAAACCTTCCAAAAAAACAAGTATTATGCTTACATTTGCTGTTAATCCTCCACCACCCATAATAACCTCCTGTAATATCAATAATATAATATAGCAGGATAACTTTATTAGTCAAGTAACTTTATCACATATGTTTATAGAAGCCGCCGGCATTGCCCGCGGCATTATGTTTATCTTACAGGTATTATTTCATTTTATTCCGCTTTAGCTTTGGTCTTTGTTTATCAAAAGATTGAGCTGATTTAATACTCTCTCAAGTTCATCAATCTTCCTTCCGTATTCTGCCCAATTTCCCTTTTGGGAGGCCTCATTGGCATCGTTGAATACCTGGTTGGCTTTATTGATTAAGTCGTTTATATTTGTATCATCATACCCTGTATCAGGCACTTCAGGCCTTTCGGGTCTTTGCTGTGATATGCCGAAAAGTCTTTCTATGGCTGCGTCTAATGTGGGCTCCATCAATATTTTATCACCGTAGGATACAACAACCATTTTCATTTCAGGGAAGTTGCTGTCTGTGTCTGATCTTAAATATATGGGCTCTACATAGAGAAGGGATTCCTCTATGGGGATTACCACTGTATTTCCCCTTAAAACATCTGAACCCATCTGACTCCACAAGGTAAGCTGTGAAGATATACTTGTATCCTGGTCAATTTTTGTTTCTATCATATTAGGCCCGGGAATTACCTTGGTTTTAGGGAATTCATAGAGCACAAGCTGGCCGTAATTTTCTCCGTCATTTCGTGCTGCTAACAGTGCAATCATATTATCCTTGTTCTGGGGAGTATACTGATTGGTCAATAAAAACTCCACACTGTCCTCGCCGGGAAGTTTAAACATCAGATAAGATGAACCTGCAGGCATTTCGCCTCCGCCCATGTATTTTTCATTTGCCAAATCCCAATAATCCTCTCTTCCAAAGAAAACTGTTGTATTTTCAATGTGATACAATCTATACATATCTGATTGAACATCAAAAAATGTTTGGGAATACCTGATGTGTTTTCTAAGGCCTTCAGGCATTTCGCTTATCGGCTTTAACAAATCAGTAAAAATTTTACCGCATACATTTATTAAGGGGTCGCTTTCATCTGCTGCATAAAAATCTATTGTGCCGTCATATGCATCTACAACAACCTTTACGGAATTTCTCATATAGTTTACATTCCAGTTATCAAACAATATGTCTGTAGGCTGTGAATAGGGGTATTTATCGCTTAAGGTAAAACCTTCAATAATCCAATATAATTTGCCGTCATCTTGATTCGCTACAATATATGCTTCCGGATCAAAGTAAAGGAAGGGGGCTATTTCCCTAACCCTATTCATTATGTTCCTATTGATTATTATTCTTGAATTTCTGTCAATATTGTTGGATATCAACATCCTGTAGCTTCCTTCTCTTATGCTGAACAAAAGTCTGTTGAAAAAAGAAAGATTGATTCCTGCTTGACCTTCATACAATGTTTCAACATTATCTGCACCTGAAGGGTAGTCAAATTCCATTTCATCCGTATTTACAATTATATAATTATTGGTTTTTTCACCAAAGTATATTTCCGGTCTTTGGATGTTAAAGTCTGTTTCTGTTGTGGGAGGAATATTCCTAACCAGCATTTCAGGCTGCCCCTGAGGTGTTACGTTATTTACCGTAGATACTGTTATTCCGTATCCATGGGTGTATTTTAAATATTGATTGACCCAGGTTCTTGCCTGGACATTTAATCTGTCCTGGTCAAGCTCCCTTGCTGAAAGGAAAACCTGCTTGTATACACCGTCAATTACATATCTGTCCACATCTACATCATGAAATACATAATAAGGCCTTATTCCCTGGAGCTGATTGTAAACCTGAATTAAAGGCTCCTGGTCATTTATTCTTATATTGTCCATTACTTGAGGATTATTTTCAAGATCCTCAATGGTCAAATTTTCATTTGCGGGAAATTGTATTGTATCCACATCATCTAATGCGTAAGCATTTTGAGTATTTTTAATGCTGTACTGCATGTATAGTGATTCTTTTGACAGCTGATCAGGCTCAACTACAAATTTTTCTATGCCCGCTGCCAGGCCTGTTCCTATAATTGATATTATGATAAGAGCTGCAGGAACTGCCAATGCTGTTTTTAGATTTCTTTTTCTTGCACCTATAAAAAATGTTACTGCTGCAACTACAGACCCAACAGCCAAAACTCTGTATAAATTCAAGGTAATGTTAATATCTGTATATCCTGCTCCAAAGACCCGGCCTAACTGTGAATAAAGCAAGTCATAGCTTCTTAATACATATCTGGCACCCAGCAATAAGAATAATAAAGCGCCGATAATTGAAAGCTGGCTTATTATTCTTTCGGCAAACTTTTTATTTAAAATTTTATTTAAATCCAGATGCTGGCGGGGAAATTGCTGTATATCCTGAAATTCCTCATTAAGCTTTCTAAAGCTGTCCCTCATTGCAAGGTAACCGTTAAACAATACTATAGCTGCTGTCAGCAAAAATAGTATGGAAATAACAGCCCCGACAATTGTATTTACCAGAGGCAGTTTAAATACATAGAAACTCACATCGTTATTAAAGATAGGGTCCCTGGTTCCGAAGCTTTCGCTGTTTATATACTGAAGTATTTGAAACCACATAGTGGATGCAATATTCAAGCTTATATAGAGACTGACACCGGCAGATATTAGCTTAATAATCAAATCCGTTTTTTTATTTATATTTACAACTTCTGATTCTTCATCATATTTCTTCTTTAATCTCTTAATAAATATATACAACAAAATAGTCAGTATAATAAAAATTGGCAGACCAATCGAAATCTGTGCTTTAATTTTAGTAAAGAATGTTTCAGTATAGCCCAGCTCCTTAAACCACAAATAATTTGTAACAAATTCAATTATTCCCGTAAAGGAGGAGATTACCAGGAATGCAAGAGCAATAGCCCCTATTACAAAAAATCTTCCCTTTTTAATATCTTTCTTCATATTACCTCCCTTTATTTGTAATATTCGATTCTTAATTTTTCCAAAGATTTCTTTTCTATTCTTGATACAGTCATTTGTGATATCTTTAATTCTTTGGCAATATCGCTTTGAGTTTTATTTTCAAAAAATCTTTTTACGATTATATCTTTTTCCAGGTCATTCAATTTATTCATGGATTTATTTATAAAATCTCTGTTTTCAATCCGGTTAAAATGTTTATCTTCAGCTCCCACCACATCCATGAGGGATATGTCATTTTCATCCCTGCTTAAGTCAAATTTCTCATCTAAAGATTGAGAATTAAACATCTTTCCTGCCTCAAAGGCTTCTAAAACCTCTTCCTCTGTAGAGTTTGCATATTCGGCAATTTCTCTTATGCTAGGCGTCCTGTGAAGCTCACTTGCCAAAATGTTGTTGTATTCATTGACTTTTCTTGATACCTCCTGAATTCTTCTGGGCACTTTAACAGCCCAGCCTTTATCCCTGAAATATTTTTTTATTTCTCCCAATATAGTAGGGGTAGCAAAGCTGGTAAATTCAAATCCCTTTGTAATATCAAATCTTTCAATAGCAAATATAAGTCCCATGGATGCAATTTGATATATATCATCATGCTCAATACCCCTGTTGCTGTATTTTCTCGATATGATTTCAGCCATGTACTTATATTTTTCAAATATTTGATTTCTTACCTCAATATCTTTGCTTTCATGATAAAGTAAAAACAAATCATAGTTTTTTATGCTTTTCGAGTTTTTACCCGCTTCGTTCATTTTAATCAACGCCTATATTAGATTTTTCAAATGTTATTATTTTATTATTTAAATCATAGCTGTAATTATCAGACAAACTTTCAATAATCATTATGCTCATATTGTCTTTTAAGCAATCCTTTGATATTTGTCCTTCATTTAAGTCCGCAACAGTGACAATAATTTTATTTGAGAAAATTTCATAGTTTATTTCAAGATCATTAATGTCATTTTTGAGATTATTAATAAAAAATGTGCAGATTTCAGATACTGTTACCTTTATATCTTCAATTTCATCAATATTGAATCCCCTCAAGTTTGAAAGTGCAGATGAAGCTAACCTTATTGTGCTCATATATTCAGATTTTTTGGGAATTCTTAACAATACTCTATCCATTTCATCACTCCATGATATTGAATACTTTGTTTAAACCTGTAATGTCGAAAAGTTTGTAAATATTTGGCTTTAAGTTTATTATTGTAAGCTTGAGCCCTTTTTCCTGCAGCTTTTTATAAATGCTCATTATAACACCCAGTCCTGTAGAGTCAATATACTCCAGACCTTCCCCATCAATAAGAAGATCTGTATTTCTTTCATCAATCAATTTAAATATTTTACTTTTAAGTTCAGGAGAAGTATATATATCTACTTCCCCTAGCGGTTTTATTTCAATAATGTTATGCTCTAGTTTGTTATCAATTTCCAGTGACATCTTTCCCTCCATTATTCAACTATTTCAATATCTTCCTCTGTAAAGATCTTTGCAATTGAGGCAACCTTATCGTCATCTTTCAGTCTCATTGCTATAACTCCCTGTGTATCTCTTCCCATTATGGAAATATTTGTTGCATGCATTCTGATTATAATGCCGCTTGTACTTAATATCATAATGTCGTCTTCTTTATCAACTATCAATGAATTTACAATAAGCCCCGTCTTTTTATTTATGTTGTGGGCTTTCATTCCTTTTCCGCCCCTGTTCTGACGCCTGTATTCCTGGGACAGAGATACTTTTGCATAGCCGTTTTCCGTAACGGTTAAAATATGTTTGTTTTCATCACTTTGCTTAATTATGCTCATAGCAACAAGTTCATCGTTTTTAGAAAGTGTTATTGCTTTAACTCCCATTGTGTTTCTGCCTGTATCTCTAACTTCGTCTTCATGGAATCTTATACACTTTCCTTGTTTTGTAACAATGAATATATCTTTTGTCCCGTCTGTAATGTTCACGCTTATCAATTGATCGTCGTCTTGTATTTTTATAGCCAGCAAGCCGGTCTTTCTGTTTGATTCAAATTCACTGAGCCTGGTTTTTTTGATAATTCCCTTCTTGGTTACAAATATCAAATATTCATTATCATTGAATTCTCTGACGGGAATCAGTGATTTTATTTTTTCGCCTGTTTCAATATTTATTAAGTTTATTGCAGCTGTTCCTTTAGCCTGACGCCTTGCTTCAGGTACTTCATATGCTTTTATTTTGTATATTTTACCCCTGTTTGTAACAAACATTAAATAATCATGGGTTGATGTTATAAACAAATCCTTTACAAAGTCTTCGTCTCTTGTGGTAAGTGCCGTGATTCCCTTGCCGCCCCTGTTTTGAACCTTGTAAGTATCCTCCGGAAGCCTCTTGATATAGCCGAAATTTGTCAATGTTATCGCTACATTTTCTTCCTCAATTAAGTCTTCTACATTGATTTCTCCCTCTTCAGCTACAATTTCTGTTCTTCTTTCGTCGTAGAAAGAGTTTTTTATCTCCTTCAATTCATCCTTTACTATTTGATCAATCAAGTGTTGGCTGGATAAAATTTCTTTGAATTTTTTTATCATTTCAATCAGCTCGTTATATTCAGCATTTAATTTTTCTCTTTCAAGTCCTTGAAGACGTCTAAGCCTCATATCCACTATAGCCCTTGCTTGAATTTCAGAAAGTTCAAATGCTTCCATCAATCTTTTCTCGGCATCATCATAGGATGATCTGATAATTTTAATAACCTCATCAATATTATCAATTGCAATCAATAAACCTTCAACAATATGAGCCCTTGCCTCAGCTTTATTCAGCTCATACCTTGTCCTTCTCACCGTAACATCCCGCTGATGTTCTACATAGTGATAAATCATTTCTTTCAAGTTTAAAACTTTAGGCTCATTATTAACAAGAGCAATCATTATTACGCTGAAGCTGTCCTGCATCTGGGTATTCTTGTATAATTGATTCAGGACTATATTTGGATTGTAATCTCTTTTAATTTCAATTACAATCCTCATACCTGTTCTGTCGCTTTCATCTCTTAAGTCTGAAATTCCCTCAATTCTTTTGTCCTTTACAAGGTCCGCTATTTTCTCGATTAGTCTTGCCTTATTAACTTGATAGGGCAGTTCTGATACTAATATCCGGCTCTTGTTGTTTTTCATTTCCTCTATTTCAACTTTAGCCTTTACCCTTACAATTCCTCTGCCTGTTAAATATGCATTTTTTATGTTGTCTTTGCCTTCAATAATGGCTCCTGTGGGAAAATCAGGCCCTTTTATGTATCTCATGAGTCCCGGTATATCAATATCAGGATTTTCAATATAAGCAATGGTTCCGTTTATTACTTCACCCAGATTATGGGGAGGTATGGAGCTGGCCATTCCTACAGCTATACCGGATGACCCGTTTACCAAAAGGTTGGGAAAACGGCTTGGAAGCACTAGAGGCTCTTTCAAAGTTTCATCAAAATTCGGCCTGAAATCAACCGTGTCTTTGTTGAAATCACGAAGCATTTCCATTGCAATCTTCGACATACGTGCTTCTGTGTAACGCATTGCTGCTGCCTGGTCTCCGTCTACAGACCCAAAGTTGCCGTGTCCGTCAATCAAAGGATAGCGCATTGAAAAACTTTGTGCTAATCTTACCATTGCATCATATACGGCAGTATCACCGTGAGGATGATACTTACCCAAAACGTCCCCTACTATACGGGCACTTTTTTTATGGGGTTTATCAGGTGAAAGGCCCAATTCGCTTGCCGAATATAAAATTCTTCTGTGAACAGGTTTTAATCCGTCCCTTACATCAGGCAGGGCCCTTGATACAATTACAGTCATTGCATAGTCTAAATAAGACTTTTGCATTTCTTCAGTAATTTTTACATCTATAATTTTGCTTTTATTCTCATTTTCGCTCATTTGCTACCTCTTTGCTCATATATCTAAATTCTGTACATATTTTGCATTTTCTTCAATAAATTCTCTTCTTGGAGCAACCTTGTCTCCCATTAAAACATTGAATATTTCATCTGCTTCCATTGCATCATCCTCATTAACCCTTAAAAGGATTCTGCTTTCAGGATTCATGGTTGTTTCCCAAAGCTGGTCAGGGTTCATTTCTCCAAGACCCTTGTATCTTTGTATTTCAACCTTGTTATCCCTTCCAATTTCCTCTAAAACCTGGTTAAGCTCTGCATCGCTGTATACATACTGTTCAAATTTGCCTTTTTTTACTCTGTATAAGGGAGGCTGGGCAGCATAAACATATCCGCCGGTTATAAGCTCCTTCATATATCTGTAGAAAAATGTAAGCAGCAAAGTTCTTATATGGGCTCCGTCTACGTCCGCATCTGTCATAATTATAATTTTATGATATCTTAATTTTGAAATATCAAAATCTTCTCCTATTCCGCAGCCAAATGCAGTAATCATATTTTTGATTTCTTCAGAATTAAGTATTTTGTCTATCCTTGATTTTTCAACATTCAGAATTTTACCCCTCAAAGGAAGTATTGCCTGTGTTCTTCTGTCTCTTCCTTCCTTTGCAGACCCTCCTGCTGAATTACCCTCAACAATGCAGATTTCGCTGAGTGCAGGGTCCTTTTCCGAGCAGTCCGCCAGTTTGCCCGGCAGTGCCATGCTTTCAAGAGCACCCTTTCTTCTTACCAGATCTCTTGCTTTTCTGGCAGCCTCCCTTGCTCTTGCAGATTTTAAAGATTTTTCAACTATAGCTTTTGCTGTTTTAGGATTTTCCTCGCAATATATGTTTAAGGCCTCTCCCGTAATAGAGTCAACTATTCCTCTTATTTCGCTGTTTCCAAGCTTTGTCTTGGTCTGGCCTTCAAATTGGGGATTTGTTACTTTGATTGAAAGTATTGCAGTAATCCCTTCCCTTATATCTTCACCTGTTATTGCAACATCATTTTCTTTTAATAAGGCTGCTTTTTTTGCATAATCATTTATAACACGGGTAAGGGCGGTTTTAAATCCAACTAAATGAGTTCCTCCTTCAATTGTATTAATATTATTGACAAATGAAAAGATATTTTCATTGTAGGAATCTGTATATTGTATTGCAATTTCTACAATTACCTTATCCTTTGTTCCTTCAGTATATATAACATCTTTATGAAGGGGCTCCTTCTTGCTGTTTAAAAATTGTATAAACTGCTTAATTCCTCCTTCATAATGAAACTCATCCTTCATTTTGTTTCTTTTATCTTCAAGAATTATTTTTAATCCCTTATTTAAAAATGCCAGCTCCCTCATTCTGTGCTTTATAGTAGTATAATTAAAGTCTAAAGTATCAAAAATTGTAGGGTCGGGGCTGAATGTAATTGTTGTTCCTGTTTGTCGTGTATTACCTGTTAATTCAACCTCTGTCTTTGGAACACCTCTTTCATATCTTTGCCTGTACTTTTTGCCGTTCCAGTTTACTTCCGCCTGCAAGTACTCTGATAAAGCATTTACGCATGAAACCCCAACTCCGTGAAGTCCTCCTGATACCTTATATGCATCGTTGTCAAATTTTCCCCCTGCATGAAGAACCGTTAAAACAGTTTCCAATGTTGACTTTCCTGTTTTTTTGTTTGTTTCAATGGGAATTCCTCTTCCATTGTCTACAACCTCAATTGAGTTGTCTTTATTTATGGTTAATTTAATAGTATCGCAATATCCTGCCAAGGCTTCGTCTATGCTGTTGTCTACAACTTCATAAACCAGCTGGTGCAGTCCCCTTTCTCCGGTGGAGCCCACATACATCCCCGGTCTTTTTCTTACAGGCTCCAAACCTTCAAGAACTTGAATCTGATCTGCGCCGTAATGGTTATTATTTTTATCTGCCGTCATTTATTTCTCCTCTAATTCAAAATATCTCTTATTTTTCCTTCATTTATATAAAAAATCTTTTTATTGAAACCCTTAGTTAAATTATTGAGTTCATTATCGTCCGTGCATGTAATTATTGTCTGTATTCCTTCAATATGCTCAATAAGACAAGCTCTCCTCTTATTATCAAGTTCGGACAAAACATCGTCCAACAATAAAATAGGATATTCTCCTGCTTCTTCCTTTATTATTTCAATTTCAGCAAGCTTCAATGCTAATATTGCTGACCGCTGCTGTCCCTGGGACCCGAAATACTTGCATTCCTTTCCATTGATTTTTATGATTAAATCGTCCTTGTGGGGACCATAAAGGGAAAGGCCCCTTAATACTTCGTTTTTAAAATTCTTATTTATTTTTTCGTAAAATGTTTTTTTGATTTCATCCCTGTCTGTGACAGCTCCGATATTACTGTAGTAAAATATGTCAAGTTTTTCCCTGTTGCCGCATATATTTGAATAAATATCTGCTGCATAGCTTTTTAATTTATTTATGTAATCATTCCTGTAAAGACTTATATCCGTACCCGTATTTACCAGGTAATCATTCCAAATACTAATGATATCCTTATTTTTATAATTTTCATAGTAGTTTTTTAAAAGAATATTTCTTTCTGTTGTAATCTTTTTATATTTATTGAGCAAATACTTGTATTTTGGTTTTATCTGTGAAATGTCTATATTAATGAATTTACGTCTTTCAACAGGACTTCCCTTTATAATATTCAAATCATCGGGAGTAAAAATAACATTATTTAAAATACCAATCATTTCCGATGTTTTATCAAGTTTAACCCCATTTATAAAAACCTGTTTCTTTTTATTCCTTTCCAATAAAACTTCTATTTTTATATTATAATTATTTTTTGTAATATGAATTTCAAGGGAGCTTTCATTTTCAGAAAAATTAATCAATTCATTTTCGCTGTTTAATCTGAAGGTTCTCCCAATGGATGCAATATAAATTGATTCCATAAGATTAGTCTTCCCTTGTCCGTTGTCTCCTATAAAAATATTAAGAGAATTATTTAATTCTGCTTGTGCTTCTTTAAAATTCCTGTAATTTTTAATTATAAGTCTATTAACTATCATATTCTATTTAGGGACATTCCTCTTAATTAAATATTTTTCTTCATTAAATTCAATTATATCGCCTTCTCTTAACTTTTTT
>CAZAYQ010000049.1:0-10533 GCA_964489345.1 uncultured Clostridia bacterium
GCACGCCGAAAGAAAAAAATGTACACAACGAAAAAAATATCCAGGATTGTTATCCTGAACATAGGGAAAGGTCTATATATTAATATTGTATTTTTTTATTTTGTTGTATAAGGTATTTCTTCTGATTCCTAACAATTCAGCAGATTGGGAGATATTGCCGTTGCACCTTTTTATTACTTTTATCAGATGTTCTTTTTCAACTGATTCCATATCTAAGCTTTCTTCTTTGTGTTCTGTTAATGTTAAGGCTTTTTTTGCTTTGTAAAAATATGCTTTAGGAAAAATTTCCGTATTTATCAAAAGGTCTGCAAAGTTTCTAAGCTCTCTTACATTCCCGGGCCAGTCGTGGCTTTCAAGAAGCAATAAGTCTTCCTTAGAAATATTTACTTTTGCTTTCCCTGTGCGGGCAGAAATTTCATCTACGAAGTGATTAAAAAGCTCTTTTATATCGCCTTTTCTTTCTCTCAAGGGGGGTATGAATAGGGGCAGCACATTGAGTCTGTAGTATAAATCTTTTCTAAACCTGCCCTCTTCTACTTCTTTTCCCAAAACCTTGTTGGTTGATGCAATTATTCTCACATCTACAGGAATTCTTTTATGACAACCCAGCCTTGTAACATATCCTTCTTCCAAAACCCGGAGGAGTTTTACCTGCATATCAAGAGGCATTTCTCCTATTTCATCAAGATGAATGGTGCCGCCGTTTGCCATTTCAAATTTCCCTGAATTGCCTCCCTTTTTTGCACCTGTAAATGCCCCTTCAACATATCCAAATAGCTCTGACTCCATAAGCTCCCTTGGTATGGCACCGCAGTTTAACACAACTAAGGGCTCATCGGATCTTGGGCTTAAATTATATATGGATTGGGCAAATAATTCTTTTCCCGTACCGCTTTCTCCCATTAACAATACTGTTGAATCGCTGCCGGAAATTTTTTTGGCGAACTCTACCAGCTCTAAAAAACCTTTATCTTGACCTAATATATCTTCAAATTTGTATTTATATTGATGGGAGGCAGGATTTACGGACTTTTTTGCTTTGTTGTTTTTAGTCTGCTTAACTTTAAGCATTTCTTCGATAGCCTTGGCAACTGAAACAACAATCCCTAATGTGTGGGGATGAACATTTTCAGTGTAGCCGGTTAAATCTACTACACCTAATAAATTCCCGCTGCTGTCTTTAACCGGTGCTGCCGAGCATGTCCACCTTTTATATGTATTAATGTAGTGGTCCTGTCCTGAAAGCTGTATAGGGCTATTTGTTTTAACCACGCAGGACATTGCATTGGTACCGATTTCCTCCTCGTTCATATATGCACCGGGTATCATTTTAAGGCTGAATGCTTCCGATAATATGTTTTCATCTCCCAATGCATTTAAAATACAGCCTTCTCTGTCGGTCAATAATACAAAGAATTCACTGCCCCTTGTAAATTTAAACATTTGCTCAATATATGGTATGGCTGTCATAATCATATCTCTATTCTCATAAAGGATTCTTTGGAGGGCATTATCACTTACAATTCTCCTGCTGTATATTTGATCTCGTTGAATTCCCATGTCTTTACATCTTAGATGGGATTGCCTTATAATTTCTTTATAATCATTATTCAACATGCTCATTCCTTCCAAATTTATTTATTATCAAAGCCTATCCAATTAGGAGGGCATATGTTTTTCCTATAATAATTATAATATAAAACGAATTGAAACTCAAGTCTACAAAAAAGAATATTGCATTTTTTGTGTGTTTTGATAGAATATAGCTGGAGGGAAACTATGGAAGCTGAAAAATTACATTGCTCAATACAAATAAGATTGGCAAAGGATTATATATTCTTTGGTCCGGGTGTTTTAACCCTTCTGAAGTTAACCCATAAGCATGAATCTTTAAGTGCTGCGGCAAAAGAAATGAACTTGTCCTATACGAAAGCAAACAAAATGATAAGGGGTACAGAAAAATCTTTAGGATTTAAAGTTTTAGACACAAGGATTGGGGGAGTCGGCGGCGGAGGGTCGAGTTTAACAGAGGAAGCTGTTGAATTTTTGGATGCATATATTAATTTTGAGAAGGAAATGGAAAAGTTCTCTTCAAAGAGCTTTGAAAAGCATTTTAAGAAATATATATAAAAACCGGACTCATAGGGTTAGGGCATCTCGACTCATTGCGAATGACCTACCGCTATTTTTCAGAAAAGACACTCTGAAAAATAGGGTTAGGGCATCTTTATTCCAGCATATAGAAATCTTTAACTTTTAAGTAAAGCTCATCTTTATTTTCTTCCTTGTTCCAAATTTCTTTATTTACATTAAAATATATGGGTTTATTGTCATTCCCCTCATTGTTTTTAATTGCTACTGTATATTTGTCTATTTCTTCAACTACATTTACTAGTTTGCATTCAATTGTATTAATGCCCGCTTCATTTGCTATTATAAAATTATTTGACGGGATACCAACATATCTGCAATTTTCAATAATATCATTTGTTTCTAAAAAAATTCCCCAATCTTTACAGATAATTTTCTTATCTGTTAAAATTTCACATGGAGAAATATTTTTGCATCCGGTCATTTTAGCCTGAGATAAGGTCTTTGGATGTTCAAATATTTCTTTTGTTTTTCCAAAACCTGTAATTCTTCCATTTTCTATTAATGCCAGGTTCTCGCTGAATCTGTAAACCTCATCCTTGCTGTGAGTTACAATCAATACCTCCCCATCATATAATTTAAGCAGTTCCAAAAAATCTGTATGAAGCTCACTCTTAAGCCTGCTGTCCAATGCTGAAAAGGGCTCGTCCAGCAGCAATACATCCGGTTCATATGCTATTATTCGGGCCAATGCAACTCTTTGCTGCTGGCCGCCGGATAATTGGTCCGGATATTTATAACCCATATCTTCTAAGCGGAATAAATTTATCAATTCATTTGTTTTCACTTTCTTTTCTTTCTTTGACAGCTTTAATCCTGCACTGATGTTTTCTTCCGCAGTCATATTGGGAAACAAGGCATAATTTTGAAACATATATCCTATATTTCTGCTTTGAGGTATTATATTTATATTGTTTTTAGAGTCATAAAGAACCCTGTTATTCAGGGTAATTTTTCCCTCATCAGGCCTTTCAACTCCTGCAATACATTTTAATGTAAGGCTTTTACCGCTTCCTGAAGCACCTAATATCCCTAAATATTCTCCATTAGTATGAAAACTGACATCAAGGTAAAAGCCCTTAAATTTTTTCTTTATACTTACCTCTAAACTCATTTTGATACATCCTTACCGGTATATTTGCTTCCCTTTATAGTAAAGTAGTTCATCAAAGAAAGAACTACAAAAGAGATTATCACTACAACAGCAACATAGCCGTAGGAGGCTTCCATATTGCCTGCTGCAACTTCAGCATAAATTGCAAGAGGCAGGGTCCTTGTTTTATTGGCTATATTTCCGGCTACCATAGCTGTTGCCCCAAATTCGCCAAGGCCTCTTGCAAATGCTAAAATCCCCCCTGATGCTATTCCCGGCAGGGCAAGGGGCATCATAACCCGCCAGAATATGCTTCTCTCAGACATACCTAAGGTCCGCCCTGCCATAATCAAATTTTTATCGACCTGCTCAAATGCACCTCTTGCCGACCGGTACATGAGAGGAAATGAAACTACCACAGCCGCTACTACAGTAGCTGTCCATGTGAATACTATTTTGACACTGAAAAACTCCAATAAAAATCTTCCTAAAGGTCTTTTAACCCCCAATACCATTAAGATGAAAAACCCCAAAACGGTTGGCGGAAGCACCAATGGCAGTGTCAATACACCGTCTATAAAAATTCTTGCCCTATCTGATTTCATTCCTACAACCAATTTTGCTGCAAATATGCCTAAAAAGAATGTAATCGCTATGGATACTGATGCTGTTTTAAGGGATATAAGCATGGGAGACCAATCCATCTCTACCTCCTATTTGTTAGCTGAAAAACCATATTTCTCAAATATTGTTAATGCATCACCGCCCTGCAGAAAATCAGCAAAGCTTTGTGCTGCTTCCAGTTTTGTTGTTGCTTCAATTATTCCTATGGGATAGATTACCTTTGATACTGAACCTTCCGGTGCCTGAGCCACTACTTTTACATCTGCACTTGATGCGGCATCTGTTGCATAAACAACTCCTGCATCAGCGCTCCCTGCCGCAACCCAGCTTAAAACTTCTGTTACATTTGTGCCAAGGCTTGCTTTAGCTTCAACGTCTGCCCATATGCCTAAATTTTCAAGTGATTCTTTGGCGTATTGTCCTGCAGGCACGCTTTCCGGGTCTCCCACAGCTATTGTATCGGCTTTTAAAATATCTTCAAATGAAGAAATTTCTGCCGTAGAGTCTTTAGGAAGGATTAGAACTATTTTGTTTTCCAACAGCTCAACTATGCTGCCTTCTTTAATGAGTCCTTGCTCATTTAGAGCATTCATTTGTTTCATGGCTGCTGACATAAATACATCTACATCTGCGCCTTCTTCAATTTGTGTCTGTAGTTTGCCCGAGCTGTCATATGTAGCATCAACTTTTATATTTGGATGCTCTTCTGTAAACATGGGGATTAATTCTTTGTCAATACAGTTTTTCAAGCTGGCTGCCGCTGCTAAAAGTATTGTTACCTCTTCTTCAGGCCCTTCTGCCGGTTCAGGTTCTGCCGGTGTTTCCGGTTCTGCCTGCTCGTCAGGTTCCGGTGCAGCAGGCGGTGTTTCAGCAGAGCTGCAGCCTATCAAACCGATAAGCAGGCAAAGCATTAAAATTATACTGATTGTCTTTTTCATTTTTTTCCTCCATAATTTATTATATTAATTATTATCGCTATAGTTTAAAAAGTATAACGTTTTGTAAGATGGGGGACAGCGGTATGGGACACATCTTCAAAATCAGGTGAGTCTCTGAGTATAGTTTTTGAAATAATGTCCCCCAATATTACATTCCTTTTCCGAAGCCGCAGTTTGGGTATGTGCATATGCTGCAGTTTAAACACAGCCCCCCCTGGCCAAGCTTGTCTATTTCCGATTTTTTGATTATATCGTCTGCCATAATTCGAGGAAGGATTAAATCAAAAATAGTTCTTTTTGCATACATTACACATCCAGGCAGGCCTACAAGGGGGATTTTCCTGTCCTTCTTATTATAATAAGATATTAACATCATTGCTCCCGGCAGTACCGGGGCACCATATGTTATTATTTCAGCACCGGTATCCATTATTCCGCCGGGTGTATTATCATCAGGGTCAACGCTCATACCTCCTGTGCAGACTACAATATCGGCTCCTTGCCCTATAAATGACAAGACTGCATCTCTGATGCCTTTTCTGTTATCATCCACAATTTCCTGCCCCAGAATTTCTACATCAAATTCACTGAATTTCTCAATTATTACAGGTCCAAAGGTATCCTTGATTCTCCCATGGAACACTTCGCTTCCTGTGGTTACAATGCCCACCTTTTTATGTTTGAAGGGCATGATTTCCATGATTGGTCTGCCGCCCCCTATTTCCTGTGCCTTTTTCATTTTATATTCTTCTATTATAAGTGGAATCACTCTGGTTCCCGCCAGCTTATCTCCACGTTTTACAGGAGTGTTTCCATGTCTTGCTGCAATCATCATTTGACCTAGACTGTTAATTTTATAAAGTCTTTGGACATCTAACTTAAATAAGCCGTCAGCACCTGCGATAACTTCTATTTTGCCTTCTGAAACTTCAGTGGGTCTCATGTATTTATCAGCACATATAGAATAAAGAATTTCAGCTGCTTCGTTCTCATGAAGCATTCCTTCCTGTTTTTCCAAAATATAAATGTTCTCCTTACCTACAGACAGAAGTTTTGGAATATCCTCTTCTTTAATAACATGCCCTTTCTTGAATAACACCCCTTTTTTTTCGTCCTTTATGATCTGAGTGATATCATGGCTTAATACATGGCCTACTGCGTCAACAGTCTTTATTTGTTTCATAATGGTCTCCTTCTAGGTTGATTATAGAATTATATATTTCCATTGCTTGATTTTTTCTATGTTTGACAGCTTTTAAAGCTTCATGGTCATTCTTATATATTTTTTCTTTTTCTGAAAACTTTTCTTCAAGAGTAACGTCTTGGTTTCCCATGACCATTTTATCGGCTAAATAGACTACTTCTTTTTCTTTGGGAGGATTTGAAATAGCCCTTAGCTGCATGTGGTCTTTCACAATATGTGATATTTCTCCATAACCCATATCTCTAAGCCATTCTGCACCTGTTTCTGCATGGTGAGGTCTCCCTTTGGCAACGTCATGCAGTAAACATGAAGCCATAATTATTTTGTTATTTAATATGATTCCGTTTTTTCGCAATCTGCTGCTTATATTAATTGCAGTCATCAGGACCTTATCGCTGTGTGCCTTAACAGCATCCGGCATTTGAAAATAATCCTGTATTACCCTGCACAAATCTAATGAGGGGTATGTTCTGTTATCAAAAAATTCTATTATTTTAAAGTAATCCTCCGGTGTGTCGGCATCCATAATCATTCCCGGGTCAGCAAATGAAATATTTTTAAAGTCATGGCCAATTTTTTTTATTGCCCCCTGCAGTCCCTTAGTACCGTCATGTTTTAAGATAGTATCAACCGCCTTAATGCGAAGAAGGAGGGGATGTCCATTTTTACCCCGGAAGGAAGGCTGAATGAGATTAATGCTTTCATTATTCATTTCATCAAGCATCCTCTTTAAGGTGAATTGCTGGACAAAGGGGCTGTCTGCAGGACTTATGAAAACAAAACCGGCATCTTTAACTTCATTCAAGCCCAGGCAAACGGAATCAAACATATGAGTATTTTCATAATCAGGGTTTCTTACAAATTTAATATTGTATTTTGAAAGCTGCTGCTTTATTTCTTCTTCCCTAAATCCTGTTACCACTGTAACTTCATCAATACCCAGCTGTTTGAAATTGTTTATTGTCATTTCTATAATTGTAGAGTTTCCAATTTCCAGTAAGGGTTTAAATTCATTCATGCGGGAAGATAAGCCGCCTGCCACTATTACTGCCTTAATATTTTTGATATCCATATTTCACCCCTTGCTGTTAATTTACAGGCTCGACAAATATCTCTAATATCCCGCCGCAAACCATACCCTCATCTTCAGCTTCCTGACCTGTCATATCCACCCTTACCAGCCTGCACTTGTTGTTATCCATACAGGACAGGGCTGTCTGCCTTATATCTGCTTCTACACATCCTCCGCCTATGGTACCTTTCATTGTTCCATCCTTGGACACTATCATTTTTGTTCCCACATCCCTTGGTGAAGACCCCTTCCTTGAAACAATTGTAACCAATGCCTTTGGAATATTGTTTTCTTCATCAAGAATGTTGTCTATAAGGTCTCTGTTATATGCACCAAGGCCTGTTTTTTTATTTTTAACTTCAATAATTTCGGCCATTATTGATACGGCAATTTCTGCCGGTGTTTCTGCTCCTATTTTTAAACCAATCGGAGTGTACACCTTATCCAGTTTTTCCCTTGATATGCCCTGGTCTTCCAGATTATCCAGCACTTTTTTTACCTTGGACCTGCTGCCAATCATCCCGATATAAGCATTTTCTTTATATATGACCTTCTCAAGGCACAGCTGGTCATATCTGTGTCCCCGGGTCACAATAATGAAAAATGTACTTTTATCTCCCTGAATATTATCAAGAGCTCTTTCGAAAGTTTCACATATTACATTATCGGCGCCTGCAGCCAGAGCATTGTTTACAAATGTTAATCTGTCATCAATTACCGCAACAGGCAGGTCAATAAGATTGCACATTTTTATTATTGACATGGATATATGTCCGGCACCTAATACTACCACCTTATAAGACTGTCTCAAGAATTCAAAATATACTTTTTGATTATTAATCATTAATGTCTGACTTTTTTTGTTGCCGGGTATATTCTTAATTATTTCATCCCATAAATTTTCACTGCCGTCTCTATATATAATTTCCCCATCCGATAAAATCAGCTTAAAGCCTTCATTTTCACCTGAAATAATTGTGAGTACAATATTCTCCTTGCTTTTATCAATTTGTTTAAGAACCTTATAAAAATTCATTTAATTTATAAACCTCCACCGCCGTATTCATTTTCAATAATTCTATATATGTATTTCAACACTGTCAACTTTTAAATTTTTCCCGTCATACTTCAGTCTGCTGATACACCCATATTCTTTCTGTAATGAAAAGCTTTCCTTTATGTTTGTTCCCGATAATTCTGATAAAATTAACCTGTTAACGCCGGCATGAGCCGTGATTATTATATTGCCGCTTGAATAAATAAGAATGTTCCACAGTTCTGCAAGGGCTCTTTTCCTGCACATGGACATGCTTTCTCCGCCTTCAACTACATAGTTTTCAAAGTTTTTTCCTCTTTCAAAATACTCCTGGGGATATTTTTGCTTTATATTTTCAAATGTCATTCCATCCCATTTGCCCATATTCAACTCTGAAAGATTTTTTCTTATTTCTACTTTAAACTTATTGTCAGCTATTATTTCTGCGGTTTCTTTGGCCCTTCCCAAAGGGCTTGAATATATTGCATTTATATTTTTGTCGGAAAAATATCTTTTCAATGCTTCAGCCTGATTAAGCCCTTCCCTGCTTAAGGGAATGTCTGTTATTCCAATGCACATGGAAGTATCGGGCAGGTCTGGTCTGCAGTGACGTACAAGATAGATTGTTCTTTCCTTCATATTTCACCCCGTTATATTTTTTAAAGTGCAACGGTTTTAATATTAAAAAGGGTTATCCCCTCTGTTTTTTTCATTATAACTCAAGAATTGACAAACTTCAATAACAATTTAACAACTCTTCTATAATTTAATCCGCTATTATATTTTCATAGGAGGATTTTTTTAATAAAAATTGTTTTTGATCCAATATAGAAATATGATTTTTTATTTAAAAATCAATTTTTTCCCTAGTATAAAATACTCCTGCTGCTTGATTTAAATTTACCTGATATATGTCTCTGTATTTATGGCCGAACCGGGTGTTTTCTTGGACATATCATAACCCAGCTCATAATAATGATTGTTGTTGAAATCAAATGGCTTTATTATATCAAGTCCAAGTTTATCCACATGGGCATGGTAGGATCTGCCGTTTATCTGATTTATGAATGTTATTAAAATAGGGTACCTGTCCTTCATCTGCAGCCTTGAAAACTCAAACAGGTTAGGCAGCACTTCAGTGCTTCTATACTCTTTGTCAATACATATGGGACCGTACTGATAGGAGTTTTCTGTTGTCAGCACTTGATTTAAATATTTATTATTGGGCAGGTCCTTTATCATATACTGAAAAAGAGGCCAGGCTGACCAATAGTCCCAGGATGCAGCCATTGCATAAGCTATAACCTTGTCACCGTCGCAGGCTATGGCAAGACCCTTTTCTTTTTCTATCAGCTCCTTAAACTGCTCTTTTGTAAATAGTGTTGTTACGAATCCATCAGCTTTATCTTCTTCGCTTATTGTAGATATATGATACTTTTTTTGAATCAGTGAAACTCCATAAATATCCTTTAGGGCTGCATTCCTATATTCCATAATTTTACCTCTTCTTATATTTTGAATTTCATACATAATTCTATCATTAATCATACATAATTAACAGCATATTTCAAGTTTTTTAGATATAAAAATGACAGTAATAAATGAGATATTCAATCGTTTTTCTTTCTCACTATCAGTTTGTTTATCCTTCTGCCTTCATTTACAAATTTTTCTTCATACTCGGTCATAATATTGTCTTCCTGATACATGCTCTTGTGTAAATCACTTGTAACCATTATGAATTCCCAGCTGTCATTTTTTAGCTGGCTGATGGAGAATTCAAATAATTCAACGTTGTCTGTTTTCATGTGGATTTCACCATTATCAGAAAGAACTGCCCTGTATACATCCAAGAATTTTTTATGAGTAAGCCTTCTTTTGCAATGAGAGGGTTTAGGCCATGGGTCTGAAAAGTTCAGGTAAATTCTATCAATTGAACCTGCTTCAAATACTTCTTTTAATATGTCTCCATTTGAATATACAATATAGTAATTTGGAGGGTCATTATCAAAGGCTGCCTTTGCACACCTGTAGGCAACCTTGACATTGTTCTCAAATCCAAAATAGTTGATGTCCGGATTCTTAAGAGCATTTTCTCTCAGAAACTTCCCTTTGCCACAGCCTAATTCCACATGTATAGGGTTATCGTTATCAAATGCTTTATTTAATTTATAACCTGTTTTTTCAGGCTCAGTAATTGTTTTTTCGCATGTTTTTAAATATTGGTACTGTCCCGAAACATATCTTAATCTCATGATTTCTTCCTTCAGCAATTCATTGAAATTTATTATACCTTGTTTTAATGAAAAATAACAGAAGTTATTTTTTTGGGGTCATCCCTCTTCCTGACAGCGGTTTTTATTTGGTGGCCATACCTTCGATACAATAATTTACATAATTTTAATTATGTAAGCT